>JAYTWB010000124.1:0-8431 GCA_043743655.1 Cyanobacteriota bacterium
GGTACGGGCAAAATTGACGGCTGTGATGCGGCACTAGCGGTGATGGATTTCCGCTTTATGGGCGGCAGTATGGGTTCGGTAGTTGGTGAAAAGATCACACGGATGTTAGAAACTGCTACTGAAAAGCGTTTTCCTGCCTTGATATTTTGTGCATCAGGTGGGGCGCGAATGCAAGAAGGGATTTTGAGTTTGATGCAAATGGCAAAGACTTCGGCTGCTTTAGAGCGACATCGTCAAGCAAATTTGCTGTATATTCCTGTCTTGACGAATCCCACGACTGGCGGCGTAACTGCGAGTTTTGCGATGCTAGGCGATATTATTTTGGCTGAACCGAAAGCTTTGATTGGATTTACAGGTCGGCGCGTGATCGAGCAAACCCTTAAGCAAAAAATTCCTGAAGGTTTTCAGTCGTCTGAGTATTTACTAGCTCATGGATTTGTAGACGCAGTTGTATCCAGAACTAAGCTAAAGCAAAATCTGTCGATGATTTTAAAAATGCATCAGCCTTTGATTGCAAACGATCGCCATCTTAAAGGTGTTGCCAAATCATCTGTCCCGATGATGTCTGATACCAAGCAAGCCGCTGAGCTGTAGTATCAGTATCAAGTGCCATATTTATCGCTAATCGCGGTGCTTTAATTGCCAGATCGATCGCTTTAAGTGGTTCGCAAATTTGCCACTGCACCAAATTATTGACGCTATCTAGCAATGGAACAGTCGTACCTGAAAGAGTGCCATCAGGCAACCGCGCTGTACCGTCTTTGATTGTGATTTGGCGATCGTCCCAAGGATAAACACCATCAGGCAATCCCAGCGGTGCAAGCGCATCGCTAACTAAGAAAATTTTGCCTGTCATTCGATAAAGCAATTTAATCATTTGAGCTGAAACATGAACGCCATCAGCAATTAAGCCGCACCAAACGAGATCGCTTAAAATTGCTACGCCCAATAAACCCACATCACGATGATGCAAACTAGGCATCGCATTAAAAGCATGAGTGACCATCGTTGCGCCTTGCGCGATCGCCCTTTTCGTTTGTTCAGCATTCGCTATGGAGTGACCTAAGCTAACGATGATATTGCGATCGCATAGATATTTAATAGTTTCACCTGATGGATTAAGCTCGGGAGCAAGCGTAATAATTTTAATAATTTTGGTGTAATCGCCTAATAATTTCTTTAATGTATCGAGATTAAGCGGTAGTAGATGTTGTTGAGGATGCGCGCCACGCTTATCAGGATGTAAGAAAGAGCCTTCAAGATGTACGCCTAAAATTTTGGCTTGTAGAGAATCAGGATTTTGATTTTGATAGGCGATCGCTTCGGCTAAAAAAAATAGCGATCGGTGTGTTTGGGCAATAGATGTGGTGACAAGGGTAGGCAAAAATCCATCTAGCCCCTGTTGATATAAAAAGCGGCAAATTTCTGGTAACTTGCTAGCGCGATCGCTATTTAAATCATTGAAAGGAACTCCCAAAGCTCCATTAATTTGGAGGTCAATTGCCCCTTGTGAAAAACAAACAAATTGCATTTTCGATAATTACCGATTTTGGTTTAGGTCTAAAGTTATGCCAACGCGGTCTATGTGTGATTTTAAAATGGGATTAGCGATCGCCTCATAATGCAAGATATCAAAAAAATATGGCAGTGGCTTCTCTTCGTTTAGACAATCAGCAAATCGCGCTGTAATTTGATCGGTTATGCGATCGCCCTTTATCGCCAAATCCACATCAGAGCCTATTTTATAATTCCCCTTTGCCCGTGAACCAAACAAGATTAATTCCACAATTTCAGGAAATTCTTGGACTGCCTCATTGATATAAATAAAATCTCGCTCAATTAATCCATGTTTCATAGAGTTACTATTTTGTTCTTAAAATAGGCATACACTTCCGCTAGAAGTTGAAAATATTTATCTCTAATTTTAGCTTCAACAGCGATCGCCGTTTCTTCGTTGTAAGTATGCGCGGTCAAGTTGCGATCTTGAAGAGCATCAATCCAGTCATGTCCATTGCTAATAAGTCCCGACTGAAAGGCTTGTTTAATTGCTTCTCTAGGTGTTTTAACAATAAATCCCTCTATCTCTTCATAGTCTTTAAGCAATTTCCAAGAGAGTTCAAAGGTCATCTCAAAGAATTGAATCAATCCTGCTCTCTCTAAAATAGAAAGTGGTTCTGTTTTGAGTGAGTCCTGCAATAGAAAGAATGCTCTCTCAAAGTTAGAGAATCTCTGTATCCATCTAATATCTTCTTCTATCATTTAATTATTAACGATAAATTTTTCGCCGAGATTTGGCGATCGCACTTTTAGTTAGCTGATTTTATGAGAGGGGCGATCGCTTTGGACTTTACAGAAAATTCATAGCGATCGCCTTTTAGTTGATTGATTTTGCTAACAAGAAATTAAACAAAGATTAATTACACAACAGCTTGGTTGATCACCTTGTTGTTAATTACTTCTTCTAGTGATTCTCTGAGAGCGCGAACGGTGGCGATCATCGAAACGACATCATTCAATTGGTTTACCGCTGAACCAACACCAATACCTGATGCACCCGAAGCGATCGCCATTGGAGCGGTGATGCTAGTCAAGCCAGAAGCACAAAGTACAGGAATCGAGACGGCGCGACCGATCGCATAAGCAGCCGCCAGAGTCGGCGAAGCCTTTTCGATCGCACCAAGCACGCCTGCATGTACTGGAGCCGAGCTTGTGCCGCCTTCGGTTTGGATGATATCTGCGCCGATTGCTTCAAGTTTCTCGGCGAGGGTGACTTGCTGATCGAGAGGTAAAGTGTGAGGAACAGTAATCGAGATGGCAGTATGAGGTAGCAAAGCTCTGGTTTCTAGGGTCAAAGCAATGATTTCAGCAGCAGTGAAGATACGACCTTGAGCGTAGTAGCTATCATAGTTACCGATTTCGACTAGATCAGCACCGTTTGCCACAGCTTCGACCAACTTGTGAGCTTCGACTGACGATACACAAATAGGCAATGAGCAATTAGCTTTAGCGATCGCAATCAATTCCGCATCAGCGGCAATGTCCACAAAAGTAGCACCACCGCGATCGGCTGCTTGCACAACCATTTTCACGGATTTTGGATCAAAGTTTTGGATACCGCTAATGATTTTGAGGGCATTGCGGCGGCTAAAAGCAGTTTGCAAAGCAAGAGGTAAACGAGACATAGAGTTCATCCTAATAAATTCGGTCTTAAATTCAAGATTACTATTCAAGATTACTTTATAAATCTGTAGGGGTTTAGCATTTGCACCAACCTTTCTACTATATACGCCCATTTTCTTCGCAAATGCTAAACCCTTGCCGCAATTCATCAATAAATTAGGACTGCAGTTTAGATTTTATCGGTGAATGCTGTACGTTTAGGGCATAGCATGCATTCCCGATTTAGGGCTGTCCATAAATTGGTAAATTGTCACGGGAATGCTATGCCCCTACAGTTCTCAATTCAAATATTGGACTAATGATTTTTTGTCCTGTAATTAACAATAGATTTAAAAAATAGTTGACGAATACACTAATTTAAGGCTAGTATAGTGAGTTCGGAATTTTAAAACTATAAAGCCATGCCGCTCCCGATTGTTGCCGTTGTTGGTCGCCCCAATGTGGGCAAATCTACGCTCGTAAACCGCCTGTCGGGTGAGCAATATGCGATCGTCTTTGACGAGCCAGGTGTGACTCGCGATCGCGTCTATCGTGAATGCTTTTGGGGCGCGCATGAGTTTCAAGTCGTTGATACAGGAGGATTAGTATTTGACGATGACACTGAGTTTTTACCGATGATTCGTGAACAGGCAGAGATTGCCATTCGTGAGTCTGCGGCTGTAATTTTTGTAGTCGATGGCATGGCGGGGATTACCGATGCTGATGAACAACTAGGCGGATGGTTGCGGCGGCAGAATATTCCTGTGCTATTAGCCGTTAATAAATGCGAAGGCTCCAAATTTGGTCTTTCCTTAGCGGCTGAATTTTGGAATTTGGGCTTAGGCGAACCGATCGCCATGTCAGGTATTCATGGCAACGGTACGGGCGAGTTATTAGATGAACTAATCAAGCATTTACCACCACCCGAAGAAGTTGTTGTGGAGAGCGATGAAATCAAAGTGGCGATCATTGGTCGTCCTAATGTTGGTAAATCTAGCTTACTGAACGCTTTCATCGGTGAAAATCGCAGCATCGTTAGTCCGATTTCTGGCACAACTCGCGATGCGATCGATATGTCAGTTGAGCGCGATGGCAAGAAATATCGTCTGATCGACACAGCGGGTGTGCGCCGCAAAAAGAATATCGATTATGGAATTGAATTTTTTAGTATTAATCGTGCTTTTAAAGCGATCGGGCGATCTGACGTGGTTTTGCTAGTCATTGACGCTCTCGATGGAGTCACTGATCAAGATCAAAAACTAGCAGGTCGCATCAACGATGAAGGTAAAGCTTGTGTAGTTGTGATCAATAAATGGGATGCGATCGAAAAGGACTCTTACACAATCTATGACTACACCGCAGACGTAAAGAGTCGACTGATGTTTGTCGAATATGCACCGATTATCTTTGTGAGTGCGCTCACAGGGCAGCGTGTACAGCAAGTTCTTGATCGCGTAGATATCGCAGCAGAGCAGCACAAACGCCGCGTTCCGACAGCAATCTTAAATGAAGCACTTAATGAAGCGGTCACATGGCATGCACCACCGACCAGTCGTGGTGGCAAACAGGGCAAGGTCTATTACTGCACCCAGATTTCTGACAGCCCGCCGACAGTGATTCTATTTGTCAACGATCCTCATCGCTTTAATGACAACTACAAACGTTATATCGAAAATCAATTTCGGAAGAGTCTCGGGTTTGAAGGTACGCCCTTACGATTTATCTGGCGTGGTAAAAAAGACCGCGAAGTTGAGAAATCGAAAAATTCGGCACTTAGATAGATGGCGCGATAAAGTGCGAAACTAACTTTTGGTGAACTGCAAATATTTGAGCTACGAGTTTGAAAAAAGAATCTTCGGGACGATCCTCAGCGCGATCTTCTTATTGGCAAATGCGAGATTACGTTTATCCACAACGTTTTCTGATTGCCAAAGCATTTGCGTGTACCCTAGTCTTCATCGGCACGATGCCGCTGCTTGCTGAACTACTAGGGCGAGTTGCCCAAGCACTTGGCAAGGGTGATGTAAATGGGATTATGCAGATCGCTGCTTTCACAGTAATTATGTTTGTGTTTCGGGGATTGGGGCAGTACGGACAAGACTCGATGATGTCGCAAGCCGCGCTGAATGCCGCGCGAGATTTGCGGGTTGATGTGTACTCACATTTACAAACTCTTGATTTGGACTATTTCGCCGAGTCGCGCACAGGTGATTTGTCCTATCGCCTCACTGAAGATATTGATCGCATTGGCGAGGTCATCGGCAAGTTCTTCCATCAGTTCATTCCATCAGTACTGCAATTGATTTTTGTACTGGCGTACATGATTTATTTGAACTGGATTTTGACCCTGACCACGCTTGCAGTTGCGCCCTTAATTGCGATACTTATTGCTTGGTTTGGTGATCGCATGTTGAGCCTCAGTCGCCGCAGCCAAGATCAAGTGTCTAACCTCGCAGCTTTACTATCTGAGACTTTTAGTGGTATCCGCCTCGTCCGCGCCTTTGCCACAGAGTCCTATGAAATCGAGCGATTCAAACAAGAATCTGAACAAAATAGCCGCCGCAAATATGCCACCGATCGGATTAGAGCGATTCAATATCCTGTGATTGGCTTTCTGGAAGCAGCAGGAATTTGCTTTTTGTTTTTACTTGGCGGTTGGCTAATTTCTAATAACTGGCTGAAGCCTGAACAATTTGTTGCCTTCGGTGCAGGTGTAGCACTATTAATTGACCCAATCTCGAATACTACTGGCAGCTACAACGAACTCAAGCAAGCCGAAGCTTCTGTTGATCGCATTTTTGAGATATTCGAGATTAAACCTGTTGTCACTGAAAGACCGAATGCGATCGCACTTCCTGAAGTGACAGGCAAAGTCGAATACATTAATGTTGACTTCCAATATCAAAGTGATCGCCAAGTTCTCACGAATATAAATCTTGTGGCAAACAAAGGTGAAGCGATCGCTCTAGTCGGTGCATCAGGCGCAGGAAAGTCTACGATCATGAATCTGCTCATGCGCTTCCACGATGTCAAATCTGGACAAATCCTGATCGATGGCTACGACATTCGCGATGTCCAAATCAAGAGCCTCCGCCGTCAACTTGCGATCGTTCCCCAAGAAAACATTCTCTTCTCTGGAACTGTTGCTTCTAATATCGCTTTCGGACAGAAAGATTACGACACGCAAGCTGTGGAGAATGCAGCGCGAATTGCCAATGCCCATGACTTCATTATGGAACTTCCCCAATGCTATGATACATGGGTGGGAGAGCGTGGAGTTAATCTTTCGGGTGGTCAGCGACAACGCCTCTCGATCGCCAGAGCAGTTCTGCATAATCCCAAAATCCTGATTCTAGATGAAGCAACTTCGGCTCTTGACACAGAGTCTGAAAGTCTCGTTCAAGAAGCATTACAGCGCCTAATGCAAGGGAGAACAACATTTATCATCGCGCATCGATTAGCAACAATTAGAAATAGCGATCGCATTATCGTTCTCGAACAAGGTCAAATTGTCGAATCAGGAACCCATGATCAACTTCTGCAAAAAGCAGGACGTTACGCTCAATTACATTCTCGCCAGTTTGATACAATAGATTAATTTTTGATCGCCCAGCATTACAGTTAGCAAAAAACAAGTAACTTTTTTAGAATGTCCCAAAGCTCAAACTCAACGAATCTAATCACACTTCTAGAACGAGGTGTTGTCGAAATATTTCCTAATAGCGAAGCTGATAACTTAGGTGATCGCCTTCAAAAGAGCGATCGCCCGCTTCGGGTTAAACTCGGCATTGATCCCACCCGTCCTGATTTACATCTAGGGCATACTGTCGCCTTACGCAAACTGCGTCAATTCCAAGATGCAGGGCATAAAGCTGTCTTAATCATTGGAGATTTCACGGCGCAAATTGGTGATCCTACAGGGCGCTCCGAAGCAAGACCAAGACTTACGCCTGAAGAAGTTGCTTATAACGCTGAGACTTATCTCGATCAAGCTAAGAAAATTCTTGATTTTTCTAGCGATCGCTTCGAGTTACGGCGCAATGGTGAATGGCTGAATAAACTTGATTTGCAGCAAATTATTAATTTACAGGCAAGTATGACCGTTGGGCAGATGCTAGCCAAAGAAGGATTTAGCGATCGCTACGAAAAAGGCACTCCAATTTATTTACACGAATTTCTCTATCCACTCTTGCAAGGTTATGACTCCGTAGCGATCGACTCTGATGTGGAACTAGGTGGCACTGACCAAAAATTTAATATTCTGGTCGGACGTGACTTACAACTCAAAGATAAAGCTCGTCAAGGCAAGCCAGCCCAATTTGGACTATTGCTACCCCTGTTAGTCGGCTTAGATGGCGTGCAGAAAATGTCTAAGTCCCTCGGCAACTATGTCGGACTCACAGATGAGCCATTGAGTATGTACTCTAAACTCGAAAAAGTCCCCGATGCTCTTGTTGATACATATTTTGAGTTGCTTACCGATATTAATCTCGCAACGTTGCCCACAAATCCTCGCGAAAAGCAAAAACAACTAGCTTTAGCGATTGTGGGGCAGTACCATAGTCTCGAGGTGGCGCTGCAAGCTCAACAAGATGCTGAAAAAATTGTCCTCGCAGGTAACACTACCGATCTTGGGGATATTCCTGAGTTTTCTCTGTCCCAAATTAATTTTCCTGCCCCATTGCATTACCTAGTTAAAGCCTCTGGACTCTGCAAAAGCAATAGCGAAGCCCAAAGTCAAGTCAAAAATGGTGCGGTTAAACTTGATGGTGAAAAATTAGGCGATCGCACTTTTGCAAGTATCGATGAACTATCAGGTAAAGTCTTGCAAGTTGGGAAGAAGAAGTTTTTACGCTTGATCAAATAAAAATAAGAGTAAAAAATCAAATAAAAAAGGAGCGATTTGCGCTCCTTTTTTATTTGATTTTTTACTCTTATTTTTTCTCTTCTTCTTTTCTTTCTCTATCTTTCAACTGATCTCTTAAAGCCCGCAGAGTGGAAGAAATCGAAGTAAATGTCTCATCTTGCAATAAAACATTGAGAACTGTCCTAGCCTTTGCGGCTTCAGCACCAGTGCCATTTGCAGTATTAGCTAGATCAGTAACTAACGCATTAAAAGCCGTAATCGCCTGATACATCTTAGTACCATCAACAGCCGCAACTCCAATAGTGTCTGAGGGCTTTGCATCATTGCCAAAAGGAATCAGCAAAGTCAGAGCCGCAACCAATTGTCTTGCAGGTCGTCCATCACTAAGATCAAGTCCCAAACCTG
>JAYTWB010000125.1:0-5254 GCA_043743655.1 Cyanobacteriota bacterium
GGCAAAAGTAGCGATACTCATGTTCTGCGGATACTTGCGTGCCGTAGCGATCGCAATCAACTAAGCCCAATGCGTAACAAAGAGCATAGTTATGCACAATCGCTTCAGTTTCATACAAGCGTCCGATCTCACGAGTCGCAAAATACAGCGAGTCATGGAGTTCCAATCGAACGCGATAGATATGAGTCATAGTTACTTCGCCTTCGTAGGTTTCTTGTCATCAGCTTTTTTGGGCTTAGCGATATGCACTGCGGCATAGGCTTTTGCCTCATCATCAGCTTTTTTCAAAATTGCCTTGATGCCTTCTTCGCTGGTGGTCAACGCTTTGACCTCAGTTAATAAAGCATTAAAATCTGCACCGATGAAATCGTGATGTACGGTAAACTCATCAGCTAATAATTCAGCGATCGCATTTTTAGCATTTTCCAAAACCATATCCTCACTCAATGGGTCAATCGATCGCAAAATTTCAGTGGGAATGCGATCGTAAATCGCCTGTGTCCATTGCAGATTGCTGATAATTTCACCATCAGCAAACACCACTCCAATCAACTCGTTACGGACACGACCTGTGCGAGTCGTTTGCGCTCCATAATGACGGGTTCGCAAAATGTTATTGAAGACATAGAGAAAACCTGCTTCGGTCGGGTCTTTCAAAGTAACGATGCTAGGGAAAAACACCTGTGGACGAATATGATCCTGTTGGTTAATCCGACTGGTGATTTTGCCAACTTCCGAACCAACTTCACCTTTTGATGCCATTGTGCCATTTTCGTAGGGAGCATTCAGGGTAAAGGTTTCATGGGACTCATCAAAGGGAGTGATTGAGAAAGCGGTATCAACGACAACTTTAGACTTTTCGGAACCAGAATCACCGATCGCAAATCCATAGATGATGCAATCAGGATTGTTCATTGCAAATTTGACATTATATTCGCATTCTTCGGCAGTCATGAATCCGTAGTTGCGTAGCAATTCACGACCGACTAAGCGCTCAGGTGTAGATTGCTTGCGTTTGAACATGGCAAGGCGACTGATGGGTGCGCGATCTTTCAGCCCTGCACTGACTCTCGCCTTATTCAATTCGCCATCAGTTTGAAATAGTGGATAGGATTCTGTTACGCGCACGGTCAGGAAATGTACATACTTTCCCATTGGTTTGTAGGGAATTTCTGTATGAAAGAATTTGGATTCGATAGATTTTAGAAGAGTCATGGGTTTATTCCGTAAAATAATTATTTGTGATGATAGATGGAAGCGCAAAATTGTGACTAATTAGTAGTTACAGCATGAACAAGAACCCGCATTAAAGCATCAAAGTTTTCAGGAACTTGATAGGATTCAAGTCCTTGCTCAATGTATTTTGCTTGACGATCAAGACGAGCAAATTCCCAGTTTTTCCCAGTAGTTACAGCCCCTAGGATACTAGTTTGCAGAGAGTCTTCCAGCCAGTAATCAATGGCAATTAATTCTGCAATAAGTTGAGTCATGCCAAAATCAAGATCTTCTTTTTTGGCTTCAACAACAATCACACAATTGGGAGATCGTAAAAGATAATCTATAACCCCTTGTAACTGATTTGAAACCTTGATTTTATGCTCAATCCGAATTTCGATTTTAGCGTAATGAATCAAATCATGCATGATTGGAGAAATCATAAATTCACGCCTTGCCATTTCATTCCCTAAGCCTACATAAGGAAGAATTTCGATAATTCTCTTTTGAGTCTCCTGACTACGATCCAGATCACCTGTAAACTGCGGCAAGTTTAGCCACTTACGCTCTAAGGTATAGCCGAGTTCTTGAGCTAAATCTTTAGCTTCAACTTTCAGCTCAAAATATTTACTAAAAGTGTAGCTTTTATCGGGATTTAATAATTTATTCTTCATCACTTTCCTCCTGTTCGGGGTCTATAGTTAACTCGCCTTTAGCTTTGCGATCGCAATTTTCTTGATCCTGTGCAAGTCGATAGAGAAACTCGCAAGTATCGCGAATCAAGTTGATTTGCCGACCTGCTAGACGAGCGCGATCGCCTTTAAAAGTTTCAACAAATACATCTTTAACAAAATAATTGGCAAACTCCAAAATCTTCTGGCGCTCCACTTCGCGGTCTTTGAGAATCCATCGACCCTCGGCAGTAGAAGCATGAACGCGATCAATCAATTTGCAAACTTCGGCGGCGACAACATGGACTAATGCTTCACCTTGGAAGCTAGGATCGGCTTTGAGGATGGTGCTAGAGGCGACATCTATGGGTTTGAGAACTGCGTTGGCTTTGGGATTATAGGACTTATTAGCCCGATAGAACTGGCGATAGAGTTCGGTTAATTTTTGAGGATGATTCAAGGGTGACTGCTCCTGTATTTCTAGTTTAAGGGAATTTGTGGAATTTGATTGATGATCTGGAAGATATTTTACATAGGCATCAAAACAGGGATAGAAGTCATAGGTATAGAGTTTAATTTTTGCGATGCTAGGCGCATCAACTTTGGCATTGCGAACCCATTTATTTAGGTAAGCAAATACATATAGCGAGCTGGTTTCAAAATCTTTAGCTAGCTCTGTTAGTCGCCCCCAATTTGCATCATAACCTCCTTTACTTTGTTTAGCATTAACATCTAAATGAATAGCATACGCCGCCGTAAGTTTATTCAATGGCGCAGGATGCTCTCCACCAGTGGAATCTCGCCAACCGTCTAGGATGTAATCTAAGCGGAAGCGATCGCCGCCAGTGAGGACTCGAAAGGCATGGGGGGCGCTATCGAGAAACACGGTTTCTTCAAACTCTGTACCATCGATAAACGGTGGCACTGGGGACTCAGAAACAACAGTTTTTACATCCAAAATCATCGGGAAAGCGAGGGCTAACCAACTGGGCATCACCCATGATTCGGTGTCGGTAGCATCGCGGCTCGGTGGCATTGCCATGAAGTAGAAAGTCATTGGCTGATCTTCGGGATATTTCATTTTGAAGGTGTGATCTTTGCGACTGCCTATCACCTCATCAATCAAAAAGCTATCCGCACTTTGGTAATTAGCGGAACTAAAATCAGCTTGTAAATCTTTGGATACAAAATGATTGCGAAGACTGGTATCAAAACGAGTTTGGGCAATATTCATATAAGCCTTTTGCAAAAACTTATTGGTTTCAGGCGTGAAGTAATAAGTGGGATAGAAATAGAGATAGCGATATTTGCCATCCTCAAAGGACTTGCCAACTGCTTGAGTTTGGTTCATCAAGATTTGTCGCAGCATAATCTCAATTCCCGCAATACTAGAGATATTCCGCTTGGCGTTAGAACCTCCTAACATCTGCTTATTGGTATAAACCTGCGGCGTAAACAGCACCGATGATTCCATTTGTTCTGTCACCGTATAGGGTGAATGGGAAATAGAACAAATCGCTTGCTTGCCTCGTCCCGATTTTTTGGCTGCATTGTAAAATTCTAATTCTTTCAAGAAGATATCTACTTGATCAGTATTAGTTTCTATCTCTTGACTAGGCAACATCACCACGCGATCGCACCAGTCTTTTAAGTCTTGCCAAGGGTCAGGCAATTGATACTGCTCACGAATTGGTTTGGTCAGTTCGATGAAATAATTAACCAGCTTGTAGCCAATGTCACGCACATCTAACGAGCCTAATCCGTCTTCAGATTCCAAATACTTAGCAGCAATGTAGTACCATTCATAGGCAATTCCACCTGTGTTTTTGAGTTCCTGAAGTTCGATAACTTGCGATCGCCAATTTTCTAAACCTAAAAATTCAAGGGCTGCCAGAGTGAGATTTAATTCACGCGGTGCTGGTAATTTCTTATCGAGTTTTCGCAAGTCCTTAACTTTGACTAGATAATCTTCCCAAAGTTGTTTCACAACTAATGCACCAAGTTCCGCAAGATGATCGATACGCGGGTCTTCTTTAAAATCAAATTTTAGATTTTCTGATAGAAATCCTTTGTTCTGAAAATTATTTACTAAGTTACTAGCTTTGTCAGGTGCTTTGCTAGTTTTAATTTTGTTAATCACCACATCAACGGAGAAGCGTAGAAATTCTTCAAAATCAAAAAACAAATAGTAATAGTCAGCGAATTTCATGCCGACATTACCGCGACTAAAGCCAACCTGCCGATCGCGTAATTGGTCAGCACAAAGCTTTTTGATTTTGGCAACCACGCGATCGCTTAATCCTTCTACTTGCACTGGTGGCGCATCTCGCAAAGTCAGATAGATTAACCCTGTTGGCAAATACAAAAGCGGCTCATAGTATTGATTTTCTGCTGTATTCAAATCAACATGAGCATCCATCAAAGCATTATTAGCAACGTTTGTAAGTACGCCGCGATTCTCAGAAATACTGTGATAAGTAAAATGCAATTGTCCATCACTAAGCTGGTGCATTAGTTCTTTGAACTTAGTTTTGACAGCATCCTGTGGATGTTTCACAATCGATGCGAGTGCATCAGCTAGGCAAGTGAGATCGGTAAGACAGCGCAATGTGCGATCGTCTAGACTGAGCTTATTTAATCCAAAATCTGAGAAGTTCCAATTAGTATCCCATCGACATTGAGCGTTGTAAGCAATACAGAGCAAGTCATCGATGTATTCTTTCCACTGCTCAGCATCTTTGCTAATAAATTGGTCAAGCCCTAAAGCAACTACAAATATAGCAATAATTTCTCGATGATCATCTAGAGAGAGCTTGCGAATGTCTTGCTTAGCTGACTTGTACTTCGCTGGCATTTCAGGAAATAGCTCATAATTGAACTTCTCAAAATCATGCAAAATAAATCCTGCAATTACCAGCCTACGCTCAAGTTCTCTAACTTTTCTGCGAACAGTTGTATTAAGTTTCTCTAGTCTCTGTTCAATTAGATTCGCTGGGAATAATCCATTTAATAAATGTGTACCCAGCGATTGATCCGCAGCATTATCGCGCCTAACTTTTGCCTTGCCCTCCGCTTCATTCTGGCGATCGAGTTCATCAAAAAACTTGCCGCCCTTTGCAGTCACGCCCACCACCACAGGCAAAAGCTTAGGCAATACATATTCTGCAAAGTCCGCCATGACTGGATCATTATGGTTTTGAGCAGCGATCGCCTCACGCATGAGTTTTAAAGTCAGCAGTTCTTGCTTTGTGGCGATCGTGCGATCGCTTTTCTCATCAAAACTATCATCGTCAAAATCATCCAAACTCACCTCTGGATAATCTTCTTCATCTTGCAAATCATCTGATACTGGAATGCTCTGACTATCA
>JAYTWB010000126.1:0-5687 GCA_043743655.1 Cyanobacteriota bacterium
TGCCTTTGGCACGGCAAGACTAAGGTGCAAACCCGCCTAAAGAGTTAAAGTTGGTAGCGCTCTGACTAACACGCATCGCTGATTGTGAAAAGACTTGGAAGGCTTTGCGGATTTCCCCATCACTATTTGCAGGTGTAAGAATCCATTCATCTCTAATTCCCATTTCTTTAAATACTTGACGAAAATCGGTAGAATTATCATCGATTCCCATTGCTGCGATGATGTGATTTTCCATTCGCAATAAATCTTTAGCGATCGCTGCTACATCTCTGGCATTATGGCGCATCGAATGACAATCGTCACCATCAGTAATGATCAGTGTCACCGTGCGAACTGGCACACCATTATCAGAAAATTCTTGAGATTTTGCCAACACAGTCCCTAATAGCACCACAGCTTGATCATAGAGTGGTGTGCCTTGATTGGGAGTATAGTTTTTGGTGTCCATACGAGTTGCCTGTGCGATCGGGCAGTATGGATAGAGTACATTCCCATTCAAATAACGATTGTGAATCAGAATATTATCTTGTTGTTGCGAAGATGTGAGTGTATCAATCACCGAGTTATGTCCGCCACGCACAGCCTGAGCATTGCCCGCATACTGAATTGAGCCAGAATCATCAGGCATAATCGTCACTAACACAACTTCACTAGACATTACATCATCAACATGGATACCAAGTCCCGCTTGGATTTGTGCGCCAAGATCATAAACAGTGAGTGCTTGTAAAGATTCGTTGGAAAGGGTTCCATCATCTAAAGCAGATTGAAATAGATTGTTAATATTGGTCATGGTGTTTTGGTAATTGATAATATAAATTTGATTTGTAGATATGTAATAGATATGTAGGGGCAGAGCATTTGCGCGAAAACTTTAAAATTGCCACATAAATTTCGATTCGCAAATGCTTCGCCCTCTTTGCTCATCATAGGATTTACCTCTTGTTCGCTGTGATTTTATGCAAGATTGATGTCTGTCCAAGTTTCCATCGCATCAGTGGATTTGACCAAGTGCATTCCTGCATCAGCAAAGCGCTGAAATGCTGCATCTGCTTGATCGGTGTAGTCCACCACATTAGGAACAACCACAGGCGAAGTGCAATCTTCGAGCAGATAGACTTTTTTTGCAAGTTTAGGATCGTGAGTAAGGATTTCAGTCAACAAATCTTGAATCGTCCATGCGACACAATGGCTCTTGGCTTGCCCTGCAATGATTACCGCATCAAACTCTAGCAACCTTTGCAAAAAGCGGGTGTTCTTCTGCGCGATCGGTCTGCCATCGGCTCCCTCCATCACTTCAGGACGCAATACTGAATAATTCTCAGTCAGAGGATTGCCGCCTTTAATCTCAAAGTTAGTCTGGCTATGGCGCGCAATATTATGAAAGAACATCGCTTCTTCGACAGCGGAAACCAGTGCGTGACCAATACCACCGAGGATAGAATGATAAGCCCAAACTGTGAGCGGGAACTTGCCTTCATCGCTAAGCTTTTGGACATAATGCAAGGTGTGGCGCTGGATTGCCATGTAATTTCCTTTGGCGAGGCTGTATGCGATCGCAGGATTTACTTTCCACTTGCCCTGTTGCACATCTTGCAAAGTGATCGATGTCGCATTAGGAATGGGATGTTCGCCTGCATCATTCACCCAAAAAATGGGATGGAAGATTTGCATGGCGGTGTGAGTATCCATCGTGGGCGCAATTTCGCTGATGTGATGCAGATTGCGATAGATAAACTCGCACAGACGAACATTGTCATCGATCGCACCAGTGCCAGATCGACCACCAACAAATAGCTCATGATCAGGAATACAAAAGGTGTTTTGGACATCGATCGCCATCAGACAAATTTTCTGGCGATCTTTAGCGGCAGGGGTGATGCCATGTTGTTTCGCCCACGCTTCGGCTTGATTAGCTCGATCTTGATAAGGAACTCGCCAGACCGATCCGACTTTGTGGCGATCGAAAAACGCAGGAATAGGAAGTTGAGTCAAAGTTTGATTAGTCATTGTTGAAAATCTCTTAATTTAGTTGTAACTGCAAAATCTTTTGTGAGTTAATTACATGGATTCCCTGTGAGCCAACTATTAGGGAACAGCCGCTATCGACATAGGGTTCAGTTTCGGGGAAAGTTTTAGTAACTAGAATCTGTCCGTTTTGGAATTCAATTCTGACGATACCTTCATCGGTGGGTGCAAAAAGCCAATCTGCGATCGCACTACATCCATGTAAATTAGATAGCCATGCAAGATCGCCTTTCGGTGCGGCAAGAGTGGCAATTAATTCACCAGTATCTCGCAAAACTGAAACTCGATGGATGATTTTGCCTTGTTCTTGGTTGGCGGTGAAGAACCAACAGAGGCGATCGCTAAAAATGCAATTTGCATCGATTAGTTCACTACGAATCGGTGGAATTTGAACGCGATCGCAAATACCTGCTCTTTTGGCATTAAAGGTAAAAGCCACACTGAGATTACCTGCACGATAGAATCCGAACCCAACACTCTCCCCAATCCAAAACTGAGTTTGTCCTTCAAGAATATCTCCAATATATTCATTACCGAGCTTGCCATCGCGCCGTAGTTGACCATTGTCGATCCAATAGCGCGAGAAAGAATTGGCTCGAATCAGATCGGCGGCGATCGCATTCGGTGGTTGCCCTTGAGTGAGCGTAACTGCTTTCTTTTGGGCATTATTTTTTTTAGTAACGATTGTGGATTTTCCAAAAATCTCAAATTGAATATCTGCATCGAGTTCTCCTGACAGCAAAACTTCGCCATCTTCGCGTTTAAATTGACCGCGATCGTAATACAAGTAATAGAGCAAATTATTTTGTAAAACTGCTTGGAGGATTACCCCTTTCGTTTGGAAGATTTGGAAAACCTTACAAGTTTTGTTCCCTTCTTTCCTTGAGGGAGGGGCTAAGGGTGAGAGCGTACAAATCGGGCAAGCAGTTCTTAAATGCTCAATTCCACATTGCTGACATTTTGTCCAACGCATTGATTCGAGCAGTGATTGCGGAAAAGTACCCCGCCAATCATTTTCAAAACACTTATGAAAATGATCTAACAAATCATCAGAGAGAATTCGATAGGGATTCGCGGGTTTTGGATAGCGAACTTCAGGATGGAAAATGGTGATACGTTGCAATGGTCTAGCGCTGTGGGGAATGATCTCACTTGATAATTTCGGTTTATACACGCCGCCATAGGGATCGACATAAAGCAAGCTCTGCATCAACATCACCGTGAAGGCGTACCAGTCAGAATCAGGATTATGGGGATTCGTGAGAATTGGTTGATTGGCATTGCGATCGCATAGCAGCGGATCGACAAATCGGGCTGTGAAAACCTGACAAGGAAAATGTCCAAATTGAAAGGAATCGGCATCAATGAGATAAACTTGATTTTGAGAAACTAACAAATTTAAATCGTTAAAATCGCCAATCGTGACATTTGCTTGATGAATTTTGGTAACTGTATCGAATAAATCCCGAAATAGCGTTGTCACAAATTGCGATGAAATACCATTTGTATGACGATAAGTGCGATCGCTATATTTTAATAAGGGAACCGTATTTTGCAAAAAAAGCATCGTATAGCCAAGAATCATCCCTTGCTTATCGGTGGCAAGAGTTTCAGGTTTAATCACTCTCACAGGTAAATTATTCGGAAAAGCAGGTAACTTTTGCTGATGGGCAGTGATGCGCGATTTTGCCGCTAATTGTTCTTGAGGAAGCAACTCATAATCAGGATGATCGGCGGTTTTAAATAGTTTGAGAACTTTCCCATTCTTCAAATCGTAGATATCAGCCTCGCCACCCTTACCGATCGCCATTTTAGGACTGAGTTTAATCTGCCTTTGATTGAGATAGATATTCATAAAAGTTCTCCACAACTGCACACATATTGAAATCGAGATAACTCAAAGCTTTTTCAGAAATGTCTTTTGGCACGCCACCATAAAAGGCTTCGGCAATTCCACCTGTAATGCAAGCAAGGGTATCGCTATCACCACCAAGAGAAATCGCATTGCGAATTGCATCTTCAAAATCAGTTGATTCAAGAAAAGCGGTAATTGCTTCAGGCACAGTTTTTTGACATGATTCATTAAATACATAGACAGGGCGAATCTCATCTACGGTGCGATTTAAGTCATAACCAAAGGATTTAGCGATCGCACTTTTAATCTGTTCTTTACTCTGACCTCTACGCGCCATATAAATAGCAACAGCCGTTGCTTGCGCTCCCTTGATTCCTTCAGGATGATTGTGAGTAACTTCTGCTGCTCGCTTCGCTTCATTCATCACCGATTCCAAGTCATTATAGGCAAATCCCACCGCGCTGACTCGCATTGCCGAGCCATTACCCCAGCTATTGTATGGCTCCATACTTTCAGAATGTATCCATTGAGCAAAACGTCCACCATAGCCACGATTGGGATATTTATGAGCGTAATTTTTGATGTATTCTGCATAATTACCTTGATGCATCAAGCAATCAGCAACCGCTACAGTTAAAACCGTGTCATCCGTAAAATCACAGCCATCACCAAAGAAAGGGAATTCTTTCGATCGGTGATTATTCCATTCATAAATCGAACCAACGATATCGCCAACAATTGCACCTAACATAATCATTTCCTCATTGATTTTAAATTTTGTATCCATTCCCTCAGTAGTGGCAATTCATCAATTGTCACTACTGAGAAATTCTTCTTACTACGATTAAAGTCGTGTCATCTGATAAAACACCCGATCGCTTAACTAACTCGTGCTTATTCCAATCAGGTTTTACTTCCTCCCGATTTAGCATTGCCAGCTTTCGCCGTATCGCATCAGGATTTTTGAAGTAACGATCTTCTTGCCAAAATTGATTGACTTTTTCAACTTTAACCAGATCATCAATTCCATCTGTCGCAATCAAGATTGATTTCACTTCTAAAGTGGGTAAGCGATCGCGTATCTCAAAACTGACAGCATCAGGACAATACAAGCCATAAGCGAGATAGGGCGGAGCATTGTCTGGATAAACAGGAATTTGATTGAGTCCTCCATTTATCGCGATCGCCCCATCTCCGATTGAGAAAGTGACAGTTTCGTGAGGAGTGATTAATGCGCCCACGATTGTAAATAACAGATAATCATTTACAAATTCTGTTACAAATTTTGTCGTAAATTTTGTCGCAAATTCTAGATCGCCATTAGCGATCTCTACAAAATCCTTCAACTTCTGTAACAAGTTTCTCTTTACAGAATCCCAAAATTCAGGCTTAGATATTTCTGAATCTTGATTAAGCAGATCAGCGATTGCCGTAGTCACCATTCGCGCACCGAGCTTTGCCCCAACTTCGCTATGCTTGCCACTGCCGCAGCCGTCACAGACAATAGCCGCAATAAATCGCTCCTGAATTACAACCCGATAAGCATCCTGATTATTTTTGCTAGCAAGAACATGATTGCGCCCAATTATCGAACCACTCGCACATTCAAAGCGATCGCTCAAATGAGAGCATAAATCGAGAATTTGCGGCGATCGCGTATTGAGAAGTTCAACTTGTTCTTGCATGATTGTATAGTGTATAAACTACACAAACTACTATAGTGTCTTTTTTACACTATGTCAACTAGCTGATCTAAAAATTGCCGATCTAAAAATTTTTGCTTATGTCCTACACTTACGAATAC
>JAYTWB010000127.1:0-11612 GCA_043743655.1 Cyanobacteriota bacterium
AGACGATACTAAGGTTTTTAACTCTTCGCGATCGCAGGTTGAACCAACCAAAGTTGTATGAAAACGAATGTCGCCATCATCATCAATACTAAAAACCCCAAATTGAAGTTCAGAATTCTTTTTAAGTAAAAATTTCATTAAGTCTTGAGTGATTTCTGCCCCCGTAACCACATAAGACCATGTAGAAATTATTGCTTCTGTATTTCCCCACGGTAAGACCTCAACTGTCGCTGTTGCTGAGCCAAGAGGCAAGATAAATATAGGCATATCGTATGGAGGAGAATATACATTGTCATACAAGTCTTTCAACCAGGGTTGAATCTTTTCGTAACAAGCTTGTTGAATGGGTGTCTCAAATTTCATCGCATCACCTATAGAATTATCTTTTTTGAATATGTCTTAAAAAATTATGATTTTATAAAATAATTATGTGACCAAAGAATCATTTTTTCAGTGTTCTGTGTTACGCGATGCGCCACTTTTTAGTTTTTCATCTAATTGGTTTAGAGTGGTTCACAATAATTAAAAACTAGAACCAGAGCTTATTTCGTCCGCATAGCAGGCAAACCACGCTCTTAGGTTTTAAGGTTACTTAAATTTTTTAGATAAATATTCTTCAGGATTATTTGGATCGAAGTTAGAACCGTCAAAAAAGACTTCGATCCCGCGTGAAGTCGAGATGGGAATATTGGTGTCTGGCACACCGATCGCTTTAGCGGCATTTTTCCATAAATCTTCACGATTGACCGCATCAATAGTTTCTTTAGCGGCAAAAGAAACGGGTAATAATCCCCATCTTTGATATTCAGTGAGGAACCATAGATCATGACTTTTGTATGGATAGGAGACTGATACACCAGCATTTGACCAATATTTAATTTGATTAGATTTAATTTGAGTTGCTAGGAGATTTTTTTGCTGAGGATTATTTTTAAAAAGTTGCGAAAATACTTTTGCAGGTTGAGAAATTAGATTGGTCGTATCCGTAAAATTTAAAGCTAGCAAGTTATTTAACTCTTTCGCATTAGCAGGATTGTCACACCATATTTGCGCTTCCATAATTGCTTGAATCACAGCTTGAGTGGCGATCGGGTACTTATCAGCCCAGTCAGCACGCATGGCGACAATTTCCCCAGGATAATTTTGCCAAATCTCTTTAGTGGCGATCGCAGGATAGGCAAGATTAGCCTTGATTAATTTCATGGTATGCCAGCTATCTAGACAGATTAAGTCAGCTTTGTTCTGCTCGACTTGAGTGATCACTTCATCTAATGGAATTGTCAGAATATCTCTATTAGGCATAATATTCATCGCGGCTAGCCAATAGCGTAGCCATAGATCGTAATTACTACCCGTCTCCGCGATCGCGTAATTAATCGAGTTACCCAATAACTTGGCAACATCCTGAAAAGGTGAGAAGGGCGCACGTTGGAGTTGGATGCCAAAGGGCTTTAAACGATTAGAAACAACAATATATCCTCCATGCGTATGTAGTCGCATCAGCACATACATCGGAGTTTTGCGGATGTTTTGGCTAAGCATCCCCTCATTGAGCAGTTCTGGCAAGGGACTATAGAAATGCCCGCCATCAATTCCATCATTATTTTTACCAAGCTCTGTCCCTAACTCAGTGCGATCGCAGATATCTTGCCATGACCGAAATGGAACCAATTCCACATCAGTCATGCCATATTTAGCAAATAGTTTTTTGCTGTTAGCAACTAATATAGGAGCGACTTCTAGTGAGGGAATAATCCCTAGCCGTACAGATTGAACTTCAGGACTATTGGAAAATGATGAAGGATTCTGAAAGGGATCAGTTGACAAGGGTTTGGACGTGCAGTTATTGAGCAGAACTGTACTTGCCGCCACACCAAATGTTGTCAGAAGTTTGCGTCTAGAAAATCTATTCATATCGATTCAACATGTCTGCTAGGCGACGCTTTACATACACCGCTTAAATCAACCGACTAATCAACTTAAAAACGCATGAACTATATCTAATATCCGCTGACTAGATTTACCATCGCCAAATGGATTAGCTACGTTCGCCATCTGATTATAAGCCCCGCGATCGCTCAATAATCTAGCCGCCGCCGACACAATATGATCAGTCTCAGTGCCAACCAGTTTGCTCGTACCAGCCGCGATCGCTTCAGGTCGTTCAGTCGTGGAGCGCAATACTAAAACTGGTTTGCCAAGACTAGGCGCTTCTTCCTGCAAGCCACCTGAGTCACTCATGATCAGATAACATCTTTGCATCGCTCCGACAAGCTGTTCATAATCAAGCGGTTCCACTAAAAAGATGCGCGGATGATTTCCAAGCTTCGCGATTAGCGGCTCTCTGACCACAGGATTGAGGTGCATCGGCAGCACGAGAGCTACATCTGGGAAATCGTCAAGAATCTGTAACCATGCTTGCATAATCTGCGCTAGCGGTTGTCCCCAATTTTCACGGCGATGCACAGTCGCTAAGATGACGCGATGGGCTGCCCAGTCTAGATTGGCGATCGCACATTCAGGCGATCGCCCTGACACATACAACAACGCATCGATTACAGTGTTGCCCGTATTGTAAACCCCTGTTTTTACGCCAGAAACTTGAAGATTATCAACTGAGGCGAGGGTTGGTGCAAAATGGAGTTGAGCAATTTGGGAAACTAAACGGCGATTTGCTTCTTCAGGAAATGGATTAAATAGATTATCCGTACGCAACCCTGCCTCAACATGTCCCACAGAAATTTGTTGATAAAAAGCAGCAAGAGTCGCTGCAAATGCAGTCGTAGTATCACCCTGCACTAACACAATATGCGGATGTATCTCTTTGTATAATTTCTCTAAGCCGATCAAACTATTACAAGTAATCTGGGTCAGAGTTTGCTTCGGCTGCATGATATCTAGATCATAATCAGCTTGAAGATCAAATAACTGCATCACCTGTTCTACCATCTCGCGATGTTGTCCAGTTAATACAACCGAGGTTTGGAACCGCGGATCATTTCTCAATAAATGAATGACAGGTGCGAGCTTAATCGCCTCTGGACGCGTGCCTAAAGTGACACAGACATGAAATTGATTTGCCAAAATAATCTCCTAAGCAAAACGTGATCTATTTCAACAAAATGACTTGCGGTGAAATAGAAGCTGCTTTGGGAATTTTGACACTTCCAAAAGCAGCATGTATCCCTCGTAATCCTAAAATAATGACCGCACAGACAGCAATATACTGAATTATTTGGAAGGCAAAGCTTGGGGTGCTAAGTAAACTTTGCCAAGAAGAATTATTGGTTGATTTGGATGTCGTTTCCGATGGTATGTTACTAATTTGATCAGGAATAGAAGGAACATCTGAAAGAAACAAAAACTCTGAGTCTTGAGAAGATTGCATATCTCTAGAATCTGATGAAGAAGAATCTATTTCTCCAAACATTTCGTCTAAGTCAGGGCTAGAGTCTCCGAGATTACGATCGCCAGATGGTTTATCTCGATCAGTCATAGATTTGTGAGGGAGTAGAGGTAAGGGGGGTATTCTAGGTCGTTTTTGGGATTGATCAACTCCGCCATTTTCACTAACCTTCGGCTTCGATTGCTCAACCAAATAAATTTCTTCTGTCCAAGCTGGTTCATTAGAGCCTGTCTGCTGCCAAGAAATGATAATGCTAGAAACATTTTGAACTTCAAGAGTCAAAAACCACTTTTTGAGCATTCCTATCAGTATTTGCCGCTTAGGTATCCGCACTTCATCGTCCAGCGATCGCAAGTCAGACTCAATTAAAATTTCTAAGCGATCGCCTTCTCGCTCGACATTTGCTAACATTCCTTGAGATTTTAGCAATCGGTTCATGAGTGAAGCGATCGCATTGACATTGCCCTGTTTGGCTTGTTCAACTAATGGATTTTGTGCCATGACAGCGACCTCAGATGCTTGTCCTAAATTGTTTTTTAAGTGTCTTTTAAATTAAGCCAAATGTATCAGATTTTTGGATATATCTTTTGTATAACTTTTTCCTAGTAATAATCTATAAATATTGGGTATGCTTCTAACATTGGCTTACTCGCTAGAGAAAAGCGTGATTATGTCAATCGGAAATGGCTTTTCTCAGTTTTTAGCTCTTCATTCACTTCAAAACGGATCATTTCATGAAAACATTACTCAAAAGCCTATCTGCTGGCGTTTTATCTCTAGCAAGTTTAAGCGCGATCGCGACAGCTCCTGTAGCCGCCGCCTCTTTAACCGACATAGGGATCGGCGGAACTGCATCATCTGATTACTATGTATATGACGTTAATGCCGCTGGCACTAATACCACTCTCGTAACCAGTAACTTGGCTAATGTCAAAAAAGTTTTGGATGGCAATGCGATTAGCCCAACTGGCAATGTCGAGCTAGCTGCCAGCAGTGAACAGACTAGCTTTGATTTTACCAAGAACACCACATTAGAAGGCAACATTGGCGGCAAATCTCTAGTTCTTAGTAGTTTGACAGCAACAGATTGGTTCAGCACTGGTTTAGGCGCGAGTAGCACCGCCTACGGGGCAAACAACTTAGCAAACAGATGGTTTAACGACTTGTTGAATGCGGCTGGACAGGGCAATGTCAATGTAGCTCTGAAAGGCTCTGCATACAATGCATTTCTGGGAATTAATGGATTTCAGCGTACTAGCGATCCAAATATCTCCTATGTCAATCAAGACGATACAACAGGATTGATTAGCATTGGGCTGGCAGGACATCTCAACTTGGTTGACGCTTATAAACTAAGCGCTAACAGTCAGATTGCCGTCTTTTTAGGTTCTTCTTTACAGGCAAGTGAAGTCGTGAAATATACTTACGACAACAGTCAGACTGGCTATTTATATAGCTTTAAAGCTACAAACTCAGGATTAGTTTCTGATGATGGGACTAACTCGCACAACGGTAACTATGAAGTGACTTTCCAAGGTACTACTGGTGCTAGACCAGTTCCTGTTCCTGCCGCCTTTGTTGGTATCGCGATCGCAGGTGCGATCGGCACACTGAAGCTGAAACGTAGCAAAGTCTAAAACATCTTATTAATCTAACAAAAGAAGAGAGGCGTGCCAATGGTGCGCCTCTCTTCTTTTGTAGAGATTTTAGACAAGTCTAACTAATTTAGCGCTCAAGTCCCACATCCGCTCTGCCCGCGCATCATCACGCGCCTGAGGCGAGACCGCCTGCACAAAAGACTTACCATCTTTTTTCTGGCGATTACCCCAACTCCAATATGCTCCCGATTGCTGGTACTCAGGATCAGCAATCACCGAGGCAACTCGCTGACCTGATAGCTCTTGAGTTACATATCCCTTCGTGATGTTCTTTTGGAACAATGGAAATAGCTTTTGGAACAGTGGATAGTGATTGCGGAAGAGCGGCGTATCCGCCACGCAACCTGGATAAAGAGAGGTAAATGTAATTCCAGTCGAGTCATGATAGCGGCGGTGCAACTCTCTCATTGTCAAGATATTACAAACTTTGCTCTCTTTATAAGCGCGTACAGGTTCAAACTTTTTGCCATTCGCCATTGAGATCGGCGCTTTGAAACCTTTCTCAAATCCTTCCAGATTACCAAGATCAGGCTGTGGAGGAATCTTGCCGCCCAACTCATCAGGATTGTGAGTGACAGTTCCTAAAATCACCATGCGGCGATCGCTATAGGTTGATTTTTTCATGTCATCGAGCAACAGATTACAGAGCAGAAAATGACCAAGATGATTGGTGGTCATCGTTAGCTCAAATCCTTCAGGCGATCGCAATGGTTCTTTGATCAGAGGCAGATAAATAGCAGCATTGCATAACAAAGCATCGAGGGATTTACCACTAGCGCGAAAAGTTGCGACAAACTCGCGGACACTGACCAAAGAGCCAAGATCGATCTTCATGATCGTATAACTATCTTTGGGAATACCCACGGATTCGGCGGCTTTTTCGGTTTTGGGAATATTGCGACAAGCCATGACGATATGCCAACCCTTATCGGCAAGCGCTTTCGCCGACCATAGTCCCACGCCCGAAGAGGCTCCAGTGATGATAACTGTAGGCTTGTGATACTGTGACATTTTTAAGAATTATTCGATAGACTTTGACTAGAATTTTACAGTGATTTGGGATTAAGCAACAAAGAGGGGCAATGCTCTGAAAATACTACAACCCATTACCGATCGCAAAGAAAGCTGACCAATAGTTAGGATGGTTAAACTCTTTAGAGCGGATTAGCGAAATTTGCGCTCTGCGTAATGCTTCAGCAACCGTAACATCACCTTTGTGAAGTTCACCATAAAAAGCAGTCATCAGAGAACCTGTACCTGCATCATTAACTGACCAAAGCGAGGCGATCGCACTTTTTGCACCCGCTTTTTGGACTTGATAGCCAAATCCCAAGATTTCCACCCCATCACCGAGCTTGCCAACTCCAGTCTGACAAGCACTCAATACAATCAAATTTATATTCGGAATCTGCCATTCAGAGATTTCATTGAGCTTAATTCTGTCACCATTGCCAAAAACGATGAAGGAATTGTCGGGCGTACCTGTATTAAACGATGCATGGGTGGCGAGGTGAAGAATATTGTAGTTTTTGAATTGAGATTCGATCGCTTGGCGACTGAAAGCTTGCTCAGTTAAAGTGACTGAGTTTGGGAATGAACTTGCGATCGCTTGCACTTCTTTGAGCGTGGCGGGTAATCCATCTTGACTAAACTTTTGTTCACCTGCTTTACCGCCAAACGCTCCTGCAAGAATATTTGGTGGTGATTTTGGGTTTGCCGAAAAGTCAGAGAGAGTGTAAGCGATGAGATTACTAATGCGATATTTCTCAATCAGCCACTGTTTGCCATCATAGAGAGCAGCGAGCGGCACATAGCGTAATATTCCATCTGGAGCATAGAGAATAGTTTCAGCTTTGGCAGTAATGAGTTCATTTTCGATAGGTTTAATCAGCACATCATAGAGAGCTTTAGAAGCATCTTTGACATCTTCAGAACTAGCATCAAGCAGACCATCTCTATACTCAATGATTAGTGGCTCGAGATTAGCTTTGGAGATTTTGACGGTGCGACTGATGGGAAGGCTGTTGGGCGAGAAGAAAATTATTTCTAGGCGATCGCCTAAAATCAATGGATAAAGTAAAACTGTGCCTTTAGGGATTTGCTGGAGGTAGTCAGGAACTTTATTGATTTCTGACTTGGGAAGTTGCTGGATTTGATTGGCAAGGTTCTGATTGAGTTCGGGCGCTTTTTCGTTGCTAATCTTTAGTAGCTGAGAACTAATTGCTTTTTCTGGTTCTAAAAGCCTCACGCCCTGTGCAGATCTGTCAGTGCCTTTAATATTTTTGAAATAGTCTTCGAGTTCTTGGACTTTGAGGAGATCGAGGATTTGCAGTGCTTCCATGGTGCGTCCTTGCTGAATTAGAAGATCAGCAAGGCGTTTATAACTGCTAGAGACAGTTTCTAAATAGGATTTTTGGATATCTTTATCGAGTTTGCGAATGTCTTTGCGGATCGCTTCGTGGACGTTGATCGATTGTTTGTAAAAGAGAATCGCCAGTTCAGATTGTTTCGATTTGGCTAATGCACCTCCTAGATTTGCAAGAGAAGCACCTTCTCCACCGATATCTTTGATTTCCCGCGCGATCGCCAAGCTTTGTAGATAGAAATTGATCGCTTTGTCATACTTGCCGAGAGCGTAGTAAGTGATGCCTAGACCTCTCAGCGATACTCCCTCACCAAGACGGTCTTTGATTTCGCGCGCGATTCCTAAGCTCTGTAGGTAGTACTCAGCCGCTTTGTCATATTTGCCGATGTTGTCGTAAGCAAGCCCTAAATTTCCCAACAATACGCCCTCACCGAGGCGGTCTTTAATTTCCTGCGCGATCGCTAAGCTTTGTAGATTGAACTCGATCGCTTTGTCATACTTTTTGAGGGAATAATAAGCATTTCCCAAATTCCCTAGCGACTGCCCCTCACCGAGACGATTTTTGATTTCCCGTGCGATTCCTAAGCTTTGCATTTGGTACTCAATCGCTTTGTCATACTTACCGAGAGCCTCAAAAGTGCTTCCTAGATTTCCTAGCGATATGCTTTCACCGAGACGGTCTTTGAATTCCCGTGTGATCGTTAATCTTTGCATTTGGTACTCAATCGCTTTGTCATACTTGCTCAGAGCATAGTAAATGGTTCCCAGATTTCCTAGCGACTGGCTTTCACCGAGACGATCTTTGATTTCTTGCGCGATCGCTAAGCTTTGCAGTTGGTACTCAATCGCTTTGTCATATTTTCCGAGTGCATAGTAGGCGTTACCCAAATTTCCCAGCGCCGTTCCCTCGCCGAAACGATCTGTGATTTCCTGCGCGATCGCTAAGCTTTGCAGTTGGTACTCGATCGCTTTGTCATACTTACCGAGGGAATCGTAAGTAAGTCCTAACCCTCCTAAAGCCCATAGTTCTCCTTGTCTAAATTGAATCGTGCGATAGATATTCAGCGCTTGTTGATATGACTGTAATGCCCCCTCAAACTGGCTAATGTTATGTTGCTGATTCCCTTGCTTAATTAGTCGATATGCCTCTGCTTTGCTGTCTTGTGTTGTTGGTTGTGCTTGGACGCTTTCATTGATTCCTATCTGCACTTGCCCACAAATCAAAAAAGTCAACATCGCAATCCCAACAACCTTATTCATCGCCCAAATCCTTGTATTTATTTCAAAGTATTTATTGAAAAGTATTTATTTCAAAATCCGCAGTTGTTTAGCAACCAGCATAAAGCAATACCGCCTATTGAGACTTTAAGTAACCCAAAGGAATTTGTGAAAGTACCGCTTTGCGGCACTTTCACAAATTCCTTAAACCGATCGCGTCATTTGTACCCGATAGCGATCTTTCTTCGTAATCATAATTTCACCGATCGCAACGCGTCCTTTACCGCGAATGGCAATCAGATCACCTGCTTTAAGTTGAAAATTAGTCTGAGAAATAGTTTTCCAATTAACGCGCACATCATCACTGTTGATCAAATCCACCATTTTGCTGCGTGACATCCCAAAGCCTGCGGAAGCGATCGCATCAAGTCTTAATGAAGCTTCAAATGAGGTTAGTTCTTTAGTTACAGGTATACGGATTTTGAGGTCTTCAATAGCGATCGCACTGATCTTGACGGGAACCGTCCTAACTTGATTGAAGTGAATTTGCAGATATTCCATCAACTCAGGCACAATGATTGCCTGTGCGCCCTTTTCACCTAATACATTCACATCACCAACTTTCTGGCGCTCGATGCCACAACCTAGCAATGCACCCAAAAAGTCACGATGGGTAGCCGTGTCAAACAAGAAATTCCCTGAAATTGAGATCGGCATTAGGCTCACCATTGAGATATCAAGGGGTAACTCGCTGCGGGTGATCGCCAATCTTTGCCGTTCAGCTTGCTCATAACCACCCCAAGCTAAACATTGGATTTCGGTCATTTTGCCAAATACGCGCAGAGCCTCAGTGATTTCAGGCGGTGACAAAAAATCGCTGCATACAACGTCCCATGTCTGGATCGCGCGATCGCCTAAGTCCAATAATCGGCTCAGGGTTTCTCTATTTTCAACGTGATTAAGTAAGTCGCGGGGTAGCATTATATTTCGTCAAATTCTTCTTCAGGCAGGCGTTGTTTAGATTTATCAGGAATCTTGGTTTCACCCCAAGCGTCCCGAATCTGTTGTTGAGTTTCATTCCGAAAATTAGGCTGGTTGGACTCTAGATAGTCATCCTCAAAGTCATCATATTCGTCATCGTAGTTATCAGTTGATGCAGGTCTTGAGACGATCGGTCTTGATTCTTCAGGACGGGCTTCCGCTCTAGCTTGACGGCGTTGCGGTGGATTGGCGGGGACACGCTCTTCTGCCCAATTATCGCCATCATCCCATGATTGCTCTTGGCGATAGACAGGACGTTGTTGTTGCGGTGGTGGTGAATAAGTACTTCTTGTGCCTGACGACAAAGCATTATCACGCATGGCTGTAGAGGGTGGCATATAGTCATCGTCAAAGTCGTCTTCCCAAGGAGCTTTACCAAGTCCCAGACGCTCTAGTAGTCCCTTGCTAAGTTGCGTCATTCGATCTTCCATGCCCTCAGTGACAATGATGCGATCGCGCCCAACCGCAATAATCTCATTTACATCAAGCTCATAGGTACTAATCAGACTGGCAGGAATAATTGGATTACCAATGGACGCCACAATCAAAAATAGCAAGTCACCTGTTTCAGGATCGAACTTAAAATCTCGCACTTTACCAAGCGGCTCACCTGACTCAGTAACCACCTCATTATTAATCAGCGTGGTATAGCGCTCAGTTATCAGAATATCTTCGAGTACTGACTCATCATCGACCAAAATTGCATCTGGTCCTAACAAATCAACATTGTCAAGGGACATAAAAAATGTGTCCCCAATGCCAATCGGTGTTCCTGGGACAAATCGCTCGGCTACAGTCATACCCATAACGCGCCTCTGATCGACATCTAACCAGATTTGGGTGACGATACCTAGCCGCGTTGCTGATCGCTTGCTCAAGATTTGCAAACCTAAGACGGCGGCACGTTGACGAAGATTTTCCGATTGCATCATGGCGGTGACGTGACTCTAAATGATTCCTTATAAATGATTCCTTATAAATGGGAGATTCACAATAAGTGGGGCATGAACTTAACAGGCTCGTGAATACCTAGCAGTGATCTTAGCAGACTAGATCGCCGATAATATTTTACCTGAAAATTTTAGGTGGTTCTCTCAAACTAGATCACATCACTTTCATTAAGCTAACCCCTAGCCCTGATACAATCGATAAGTAGAATCATTGTTAAAACATTAACAAAATTCTCGCGACTATCCCTAATGAACATCTCGGAAATATGCGTCTATCTCAAATGCTCTGGGTCACTTTGCGCGAAGACCCTGCGGAAGCAGAATTGCCAAGTCACAAGTTATTGCTACGCGCAGGTTACATACGGCGAGTTGGTTCGGGCTTATATGTGTACTTGCCGCTAATGTGGCGGGTCTTACAAAAGATTTCGGCGATCGTGCGCGAAGAGATGAACGCGACTGGAGCGCAAGAGTGCTTGTTGACGCAACTGCAACCTGCGGAACTGTGGCAGGAGTCAGGGCGTTGGGATACTTACACTAAGGCGGAAGGAATCATGTTTGCGCTGACCGATCGCGCAAATCGTGAAGTTGGTTTGGGACCAACTCATGAAGAAATTATTACCGCGATCGCGCGGGATACAATTCGCTCCTATCGCCAACTTCCGCAGCATTTATATCAAATTCAAACCAAGTTCCGCGATGAGATTCGCCCTCGCTTTGGCTTGATGCGTGGTCGCGAATTTATCATGAAAGATGGATATTCGTTTCATAGCAATGAAGAGAGTCTCAAAGAAACTTATTCCCAAATGGATCGTGCTTATCGGAATATGTTCGATCGCTGCGGTTTAAAATTTAGGGCAGTGGAGGCAGACTCTGGTGCGATCGGCGGTTCAGGTTCGCAGGAGTTTATGGTGCTTGCCGAAGCTGGTGAAGATGACATTCTGTTTACCGAAGACAGTAGCTACGCTGCCAATGTC
>JAYTWB010000128.1:0-4446 GCA_043743655.1 Cyanobacteriota bacterium
TCGTTTGCAGGAATCCCAATATCAACACTATCAGGATCGCAATTGGTATCCAGAAGAGAGACAATTGGAATCTTCAACTTTTGGCATTCTTGAACTGCGTTGTACTCACGCTTGTGATCAACCACGATCACGATGTCGGGTGGCTTACGCATGAGCTTGATGCCGCCAAGATACTTGCGGAGCTTTTCCATTTCACGGCGGAGTGTGGATGCTTCCTTTTTAGGAAGGCGATCGAGTGCGCCACTTTCGTCACGGCGTTCGAGGTCTTTGAGGCGCTCGACACGGGTTTTGATTGTTGTCCAGTTGGTGAGCATTCCACCCAACCAGCGTTGGTTGATGAAATAGCTACCGCAACGAGCCGCTTCTTGAGCGATTAGACCCGCAGCTTGACGCTTTGTACCAACAAACAAAACTTTTTTGCCTTGTTCAGATGCTTGGCGCAAATAAACGTAAGCTTCTTCGAGATATTGAGCAGTTTGGACGAGGTCAATGATGTGAACACCATTACGCTCGGTGAAGATGTAAGGCTCCATCTTCGGATTCCAACGACGGGTTTGATGCCCGAAGTGAACTCCAGACTCTAGCAATTGGGCTAGGGTTACGACTCCCATTTAAGTTTTCTCCTGTGTTCGGGTTTATCTTTACGCTTGAGATGGAATTTGGTAGTTATTGAATATTAATCAAATGTTAAATATCAGTAATTCTAAACACCCGAAACCTCAAGCGTGTGTTTTTTTACAGCCTATCTAGGATAGCGCACGATGTGCGTAATCGCAAAATCAAAATCAAAACTTTCGCGTTATTTGACAGCTCTCAACACTTGTTCAGCAGTTAGCTTTAAATTTGGGAAGGTGGGAGAAGCGATCGCCTGATTGCCGCGAAGCTGCTGAATTTCATAGTCCCCATTAACTAAAATACAGATGGAAAGTGTAGGTTGTTTGGGTTTCCCAATATGCCGAGTGCCACCCAATCCTGCATAGTCTGCAATCCAATATTCAGGAATACCTAAAGTCGCGTAGTCTTCGATCTTACGCGCATAGTCATTTTGCCAGTTGCTACTCACAACTTCGGCAATAAATTTAATCGAACTACCGAGAGTTAGAATCGATTGGTCAGCCCAAAGCCGCTCTTTGGTGAGTTCGTTTCGATCAATCACTGCGACATCAGGTCGAAATGCAGTCATGCCAATGTTAGAAGGACGTAGTAGTCCGCGCTGAAGGACGAACCAGGGCAAGTCTATTTTGTCAATCTGCACACAAGCTTTAGTAGTAATAAAAGCGGCAACTTCCTCATGCGAGCCTGTTGGTTCCAAGTCAAATACTTCTCCATCAATCAGTTCATAGCGATTGTCGCTGCTATAACGAACAAAAAACTCGTCAAAACTGAGTAGTTGCTGTTGTATTGGTCGGTCGGTTGCAATGGTCATAGGTCAACTTCGCCCAATCGGTGTGTTCATTCTAGTATTTTCGCAAGATTGTTAGAGCATCGCCATTAGTTCAATCGGTAGTCCATCAGGATCAGCGATAAAAGCGACTTGGTAGGTGCGATCGCCAATTGTTTGTTCTTGAGGAGGCAATAGCAATTTAACTTTACCTAATTTATTCACTAAATCTTGCAAAAAAGATTCTAGATTCTCTACATGAAAAGATAGGTGATAGTAACCCACATAATGCTCATCACTAAAAGGATCGGGTATGTTTTTAGGCTCGGGTACTTGGATTAGTTCGATATATGTCCCGGCACCACACATCCAGCAAGCAAGCGTGATTCCTGCGGTGAAACGCTCAGTTATTTCAAAGCCTAATGCTTCATAAAAGGCGATCGCGCTGAAAATATCGCTCGTCTTAATCGAAGTGTGATGATGTTTCATGTCGCGGCATTTTTATGTTTTTTGGGTTTTAGCAGAGACTCCTTTGTGACGCACCAGACAAAATGCGGTAACGAAAGCATCCTTTTCCAGCGCCAGGGTTCTTGATAGAGTCGATATAGCCACTCTAAATTATTTTTGCCAAACCACTCAGGAGCGCGAGTTTTCTTGCCAGACCAAATGTCAAAACTGCCACCGACTCCAATCCAGACAGCATTTGGGCAGAGATGGCGATATTGCTGAATCCATAACTCCTGACGCGGCACTCCTAAACCCACGAGGATCAGATTGGGTTGAGAAGTCTGCAAATGTTGGCAAATTTGCTGTGCGATCGCATCATCAAAATAGCCGTCATACATTCCAGATATTTTAATGTCAGCCCATTTTTGCCGCCAACCTGACACCACAGTCTCGACAACATTAGGAGCGCCACCAATCAAGAAAATCTGCCGCTGATTTTCAGCCGCAATCTGCACAACTTGCTCAGATAGTTCAATGCCAGGGCAACGATCTATTTTTTCACCTTGCGATCGCAGATACAGCACAATTCCAGAACCATCGGGAACAACAAGATCGGCTTGTTTAATTACATTTGCCAAATTCTGATTTTTGCGAGCTTGCATTGTCATTTCAGCATTGATAGTCACGACATGTGTACCTCGATTAGTCTGCAAGCGCTGGGCAAGCCAATCAATATAACTTTGATGAATATGAACAGGTAGTCCAAGCACATTGAGCTGACGCAAGGGATTTTTCTCTCCAACTTAATATAATTTGGTATTGATTTAGAGGTTAGGATAAGCAGCGCGAAGCGCCGCCTATCCTAACCTCTAAAATCTTGACAACCTAGAAGCATGGTTTATTAAGCTTATCGCGAGATATGGTAATTGGAACGTTTGATATCTGAACCCTCAATTAATGTATGTATTCGCCATGCATCATCAGTATCAGGAAAATCTAAACGATAATGAGCGCCGCGACTTTCTGTCCGAAACAAGGCTGATCGCACTAATAGATAGGCATAATCAGCCAAGTTGCGAGTCTCAATCCATAATCTTGATGGCTCAGCAATTTTTTGCAATTCATCTCGCCATGTGGATATTTGAGGCAGAGCTATTTCTAGTTCAGACTGAGTCCGACAGATACCAGCTGCTTGCCAGCTGAGATTTTGAATATCAGATTTAATATTTTGAATAGCAGCGGCGTTGTCGCGATTAGCTAGAGATGCTCTGGATGGGAATAATTTAGAAGCGATCGCTTTACTAGAACCAAGATTAAGATTTTGCCCAGAATTTTGCTGAGAAGTTTGTGCAGCACAGACCTGTTCAGCCAATCGCTCACCGAATACAAAACATTCTAAAAGGGAATTACTTGCCAGCCGATTAGCGCCATGTACGCCCGTACTCGCAGTTTCACCGACAGCATAGAGTCCTGAGATAGAAGTCGCTCCATAAGAGTCAGTCACAATACCGCCCATGCAGTAGTGAGCGGCTGGAGTCACAGGGATAGGAGTGGAAAATATATCAATTTGCCATTGTTGACAGATTTTGATGATGTTCGGGAATCTATGCGCGATCGTCTCTTGAGGAATTGGTTTTAAATCTAGAAATACAGTCGGTTGGTTAGTTATTTGCAGATGGGTAAATATGGCGCGGCTGACCACATCTCTGGGCGCTAATTCGCCTTTAGGATGGTAATTGAAGGCAAAGCGATCGCCATTGCTATCAACTAAATGCGCCCCTTCTCCACGAACTGCTTCACTAATTAAAAACCTCGGAGCATTGGGTACGGCTAGGGCGGTGGGATGAAACTGCACAAATTCCACATCACGAATCACGGCTCCTGCTCGCCACGCGATCGCTACGCCATCGCCCGTACTGGACGGTGGATTTGTATTTTGAGAAAACACTTGAGCGCCGCCGCCAGTCGCTAAGACGACTATGGGCGAGGTCAGACAGCTAATTTCTTGATTTTGATCTGCATTTTGATCTAGATAAAAAACACCATTACAACGACCACGATCGAGATATAAATCTAATACTAGAGTCGTACTCAGAACATGAATATTCGGATGCTGGATTACGGCGGCGGCAAGTTTAGAAACTAAGGCTCTACCTGTGGTGTCAGCCGAGTGCAAAACTCTACGCCGAGAGTGCGCCGCCTCTAAAGTTAGGGCTAAATCGCCATTAAGTAAGCGATCAAAATCAACACCCAAAGCTAAAAGTTTTTGAATCTGTTCAGGTGCAGCATTAACCAAAACTTCTACAGCGTCTGGTTCACATAAATCTACACCTGCCAATAATGTGTCTTTGCCATGAAACTGGGGAGAGTCATCTTTATCGACTACAGCCGCGATTCCACCTTGCGCCCAGTCACTCGCTGAGACTAACAAGTTATCTTTAGTCACTAAACCAATCTGCCAGCTTGGAGCCAAATCTGTAAGACAAAGAGCAGTATAAAGACCAGCAGCACCACTGCCTACGATTAAAGCATCAAACCTTGTTTGGTTCATGTCAAGTGTTAAGAGGTATTAGATAAGACTACCCTAAGGTGTGGTCGTCACTGTCAGGACTTGCGGA
>JAYTWB010000129.1:0-3742 GCA_043743655.1 Cyanobacteriota bacterium
GCTTGAGAAGCGATCGCTTGATTATCCGCTATCCATTCCCAACTCGGATCGAAAAGAGTTGAGAGTTTTGGTGTCGCAATACCTAAACATTTCGCGGGATTGCTACTCAGCGATCGCCAAAGTTCAGTTGCAGTTAATAATCCTGTGACAACCAAGTTTTGCCATAGGACGGGAAGTGCAAATTCTAAGCCGATCGCCCCCACAGGTGCAACTTCAAAGGGAACGACTTTTTCTTCATAAGCACAGGGAGTATGATCGATTGCAATGCTATCAATTGCGCCTGATTTGAGACCCGCAATTAGCGCCAGGCGATCGCTTTCACTGCCGAGTGGCGGACTTAGGCGCAAATTGGGGTCATAGGTATCAAGATCGCGATCGCAATGGCAGAGATGCAACCAAGTTGTACTAGCCGTAATTGGCAATCCATCATTTTTAGCTTGAGCGATTAGTTCCACACTTTGAGCGGTGGAGATTCGCATAAAATGGGTTGCCGCTCTGGTCAAACGGACTAATTCGATGAGAGCCGCGAGTGCAGTGGTTTCGGCAGTAGCAGGATAGCCTGTCATCCCATATTGCAGTGACCATTTACCCTCACGGATTACGCCACCATTTGCCAATTCAGGATTTTGAGGGAATAAGGCGATTACCTTGCCCAGCGGTCTGATATATTCCATCGCGCGGCGGACTAACAAGAGATTAGCTAGCGGTTTGCCATCGGTAAAGCCAATTACAGACTCACCAAGTTCTGCTATGTCGGTGAGTTGTTTGCCTTCTAAGCCCTTAGTAATTGCGCCCCAAGGTCGGAGCATATCGCCATGTTTGCGGCTAATATTGCGCCAAAATTCTAAAGCCGCAATATCATCGATCGCGGGTTGAGTATTCGGCAAAATTCCCACCTTATCAAAACCACCATTTTTAGCAGATTGAATCAGTTCTGTAATAGTTTCTCTAGATTCATGACCTGGTTCACCACTGGTACTGTAAAGATCGATCGCTCCAGTTCCTAAAACAACGCCCGAGCGCTCATAAATATTTGTTTGTGCAGTGATTTGGGTCTGATCAAAATCAAGATGAATCTGGCGATCGCCATCAACAAATACATCAGCAAAAGTTTCTGAATCAAGAATGCATACTTGCTTGAAAAGAATTGGATACGCGATGGGATTTTCTAAAGACATAACAAAAACAACAAATGATTTTCTTTTATTGAACAATATTAAGCGATCGCTGATTTTGATAATAACTGCGCCATTGCCATTTGTTTTGAGCGTCCACAGTAGGTGTAAACACCCGCACATCAAGAGAATTCAACCCGATTTCCTGCACAATGATTTCAGGATAGCGATCGCCATTTAGTTCCTGAATGCCACATAGCGCATAACTACTGACGCTGTCATTGATATATGAAAGCGCCCGCGTATGTGTCAAAATTGGCTCAGCATTCCATTCACCACTTTGAGATTTTTTTAACATGACTAACATGCTGTACTCTTGACGCTCTAAGACTGGACGCGCCAAAAACTCTTTCCAAAGTTGTGGATCAAATCCCGCAGGACGGATCGGATTATCAAGACGCAGCCCCGCAATTATTTCAGGTTGATTATCGCCATCAAGATCAGCACACACTAGCGAAGCGATCGCTACTTGCGAGACTGCGGCTTGACTTGCACCAAGCTTGACAAATAAATTGCGTGATTTGTCTAGCACCAGCGGCTGAATTTTATTAGGACAATTGAAGAAGTAAGTGCGATCGCCTTGATTTAGGTTTTGACTATTATTCAGGCGATCGCTTGCCACGATCGTTAAATTTGGTTGCCGCAACACCGTAAGATCAAGCCTTTTCGCAGGTTGATTTTTGTCTGCCTCAACCTGCACTTTAAAACTAGCGATCGCCCCAAAAGCATCAGAACCGCGCACCTCACTAACTTGAAACATTCCCATCGGTTTTCCAAACTGCATCAACGAAAACTTACTGCCCACAGGAATTGATTGGATCACCCGATCTAGACTACCTAAACTTTCTACCAAATCAGAAGGAACAATTCCCTCAATAGTTTTGCCATCGGGAGAAGCTTGGAGGAACAAAAAAACAGGAACAGGCAACTTAGTCTCTTCAGGCTTTTTATCATTATTGGGACTAATGCAAGCACTTAGACCAACGGCAATTCCTAAAGTTACGCAAGATAAGGAATGCTGGATTTTTTTTCTGACTTGTCCAAATGGCATCATGCAAGATTTTTTTAGTTAATAGATTATTTAATAGAATGCAAGTGTGCTTCGCGCACACTTAGATTCTATTTGGATTCCATCACCTCTGCTAAACGCTCGACTGCCAAAGTCAAACGTTCTTGAGGATCGGGCTTGACTTCAACTACAGCTTCTTCACGTTTTTCTTTCCGCTTTGCCGCCTCAAAAGAACGAACAACCAAGAAAATGACAAAAGCAATAACTAAGAAATTAATCACTGCGGCAAGAAATACACCGTATTTAACTCCGTTGACTTGCAACTTTGCCAAATCTTCAACATTAGCAGCTTTGAGTGCAGGGTTTAGGAGTACAGGAGTAATAATATCTTCGATTAAAGAGGTGATGATTTTGCCAAAAGCACCACCAATGATCACCGCAACCGCTAAGTCGATCACATTGCCTTTTAAAATAAATGCTTGGAAGTCTCTAATAAACCCGCCAGCCGCACGTCTACCATTTTGCAAAGCCATAAAATAATTCTCCTAAAATCAGGTCTGGTTGTACTTAGCAACACTTTGCGTTGCTAAGTCGTTAAATAAACAGGCTTTAATTATCAGGCTTTTGATCACGTTTTGCTGATCGTGTTGCTTTCCGTTCTGAATTATTTTTTAACCAGGGTATTGCGATCGCTTGATGGCGATATAGCCGATACATCAAATACATACAGATCGCAAAATAACCTGAAGTAAATGAGCCTTTAAGTAGTTCTGAAGTAACTTGCAATGTTTCACCCTCAGTTGGCACGCCACCCATTGCCCCATAAGCGATCGCCCAAGTAATCATTAAGGCGATCGCCACTTGGCTGACATCACGCACTTTGCGACTGCTTCTTTGTCGCACTAGAGCGATCGCCGCAGGAATCAGCCCAAATATCGGCATCAAGCAAAAAAATATTTCCACTCGTTCTTTAGTCGAGTCGCGAGATATGTGTTCAGGAGTTTCAACTTGGCGATCGCGCTTGAGGTAACGGCTCATAAATTTACCTTGGCTGCTGTGACAATTGACCCAGCATAGATCAAAATCTATTGTCTTTACGAAAACTTGTTCACTCTAAATCTAAACTGCCTTGCTTAAATTCCATTTGCTTCTCAGCCGATCTGAGGACTTCTAGGGCAAGGAGAATATCAAGGCGTTTTTGTTCTTCGATGATTTCTTGGACAGTGACGATGCGGATTTTATCAACGGGGGCGCTCATATATTGACTTTGATAAATCCCTGCTTCTTTGGCTTCTTTGGTCATATCTTTGGTGGGCTTTTGCAGGGTGATAAAAATGCCGAGGGTGGCGCTTTCACGAGTAATTGTGCCTTGCAGATCGCGGATATCTCTGGATGAGACTTTGCCTGATTTGACTTGCAAAATAATTTTTTCAGGATCGTCTTTTTCGCTCCGAAAGTAAGCAGTGCCGTCTATGCCTTTGTCTGCGCCTTTCTTTTGGTTGATGGTGGCGCGGTTGTTGGAATAGGTGAGGATTGCCCATTTTTCAAATTCTTTACG
>JAYTWB010000130.1:0-1689 GCA_043743655.1 Cyanobacteriota bacterium
GCCACCACAAAGCCCGCGATCGCCTGAAATTACCAGAAGACCAACAGTTTTTACAGGACGCTGTTCGAGTAAAGGCAGACTGACATCCTCGAAGGCAATGCGCTGCTGGAGACGATAGAGGACTTGAGCGAGGCGATCGGCAAACGGACGGGTTGCCATAACTTGCTGCTGAGCGCGTCTGACCTTTGCAGCAGCGACAAGACGCATTGCTTCAGTAATCTTGCGCGTATTCTTAACAGTACCGATGCGATCGCGGATTGATTTGAGGTTAGCCATGAAACTAAATTGCTACTTGCTATAGGAATACTACGGAAAATTTGGGATGTTACAGAAGACACTAAAGTATCTTAAGTATATTAGTAAAAAACTGCGCCCTGAAACCGCAAAATAAGCCTCAATATTATGATCGCTAATTCGTTTGCTCTTACTTCTACCGATTTGTCTGCTGCTCAGCCCTCTGATGATGTACTTGAAATCGCGGGGCGCAAGTTCCGATCGCGCTTGATGACTGGCTCGGGTAAATACACTAACTTTGAAACTATGCGTCAGGCGATCGCGGCTAGTGGTTGCGAAATCATCACTGTGGCAGTGCGGCGCGTGCAGACTAATGCATCGGGGCATGAAGGACTCGGTGAAGCGATCGACTGGAGTAAATATTGGTTATTGCCAAATACGGCTGGCTGTCAGACTGCCGATGAAGCCGTGCGTGTGGCGAGATTGGGGCGTGAGATGGCAAAAATTTTGGGTCAGGAAGATAATAATTTTGTCAAGCTTGAAGTAATTCCTGATCTCAAATATTTATTACCCGATCCGTTGGGAACTTGCCGAGCCGCCGAACAATTGGTTAAAGAAGGTTTTGCGGTATTGCCTTATATCAACGCTGATCCACGCTTAGCAAAAACCCTCGAAGAAATCGGTTGTGTGACCGTGATGCCGCTTGGCTCACCGATCGGTTCAGGACAAGGGATTAATAACGCGGCAAATATTGCAATTATCATTGAGGAGTCAAAAATCCCAGTCGTGGTCGATGCGGGGATCGGAGTACCGAGCGAAGCGGCGGCGGCGATGGAGATGGGTGCTGATGCTTTGTTGATTAATACGGCGATCGCCTGTGCGCGTAACCCAGTCGCGATGGGGCGGGCGATGGGTATGGCAACTGAGGCAGGACATACTGCATATTTATCAGGGCGGATTCCTATTAAGGCTTATGCGAGTGCTAGTTCGCCATTAACAGGATTGGTAAGTTAGCTATTTCAACAATTTTAGCCATGCAAGCGGGGATGCCTTACCAATGAGCTAATTTTTTGAGTTTTGCAAATACTCTTTGCGATCGCAGTTTCATGATTTGGCAATAACTTAATTCTGGAATGTCGCTTAAATATAATTGTTTGTGATCAAAAAATTCATTTAGCTCTTCCAATATTATTTGCGATCGCCAAATAATATTGGAAGAACGATATTCATCTAGTAATTTTGGACATAGAGATAGTTTTTTGTCAGAATAGATAGATTTAAAAATCCGTTGTAAATCGAAGTTTTTAGAATATCCTGCGAGCTTGTAACAGTTAAAAGCAGGGTCTAAATAATCAGATAGACCATGATTGACACTCGAAAAAACTTGACAACCACAAGCCAAAGCTTCCATCGGTTGCAGTCCAAATCCTTCGCTTACCCCCTGCACTGCCCAAT
>JAYTWB010000131.1:0-3027 GCA_043743655.1 Cyanobacteriota bacterium
GCTTGACTTTTGGTAATTACGAAGACCATGATGGTGAATGGCTAATTGATGATCCAGAGTTCTGTTTAGAGCTACTAATGGAATTGCAAGCTTTAGGCGATCGCATTGTTTTAGAATGGCCAGAAGGCGAGAAAATGCGAATTAGCCATCGTGCTGATTTTGGTAACTTCAGAATGTCAATTAATCAGAGCCGAGACTGGTTTGCGACTGAAGGAGAATTGCAATTGGGTGATGACATCGTGCTAAATATGCAGAGCTTATTAGAACTTCTCGATAAAACTCCCAGTCGATTTATTCCTCTTGGCGATGGTCAGTTTATCGCCTTAACTCAACAGTTTCGCAATCGCCTAGAGGACTTCCGCCGTCTATCAGAACAGCATGGTACAGGAACAAGATTCCATCCTTTAGCAGCTCTCGCTCTAGAAGATTTCGTAGATGAAATTGATGATCTTAAAGCCGATAAACATTGGAAAGCCCATGTGAAGAAGATCAAAGAGATGCGGAACTTCACGCCAAAATTGCCATCGACCTTGCAAGCTGAACTACGCGATTATCAAATTGAGGGATTTACATGGCTAGCGCGGCTCGCTCATTGGGGGGTGGGGGCTTGCTTAGCTGACGATATGGGCTTGGGCAAAACCTTGCAATCCTTAGCATTGATGCTCACTCGCGCCCCCAATGGAGCCACCCTGATTGTTGCGCCAACTTCTGTCTGCATGAACTGGATTGGTGAAGCCGCCAAGTTTGCGCCAACGATGAATGTGATTGTGTTTGGTACAGGCGATCGCCAAAAAGTATTGGATAATCTCCAGCCTTTTGACATGGTAATTTGCAGTTACGGCTTACTCCAACAAGAAGAAGTGGGCGAGATGCTGGCTAAAGTCGAGTGGCAAACGGTTGTCCTCGATGAAGCTCAGGCAATTAAAAACACGGCAACTAAGCGATCTCAAGCCGCTATGAATCTCCAAAGTGGCTTTAAACTAATCACCACAGGCACACCGATCGAGAATCATCTCGGTGAACTCTGGAATCTATTTCGATTTATTAACCCTGGGCTACTTGGTTCCCTCGACAAATTTAATATTAATTATGCTAATCCCATTGAGCGATCGCACGACAAAGTCGCCCGTGATCAACTCAAAAAATTAATCCAGCCGTTCATTCTCCGCCGCACTAAAAATCAAGTTCTCCAAGAATTACCATCGCGGACTGAAGTGACCTTGCAAGTGGAACTCAGCAAAGAAGAACTCGCATTTTATGAAGCACTCAGGCGAGAGGCGATCGCCAAACTAACCAATAACGAAAGTAACCCAGGACAAAAGCATCTGCAAGTCTTAGCCGAAATCATGAAATTGCGCCGTGCTTGTTGCAATACCAAGCTAGTTAGACCAGACATTCCTTTACCAAGTTCCAAACTTCAACTCTTCGGTGAAGTTGTCAATGAACTCCTCGATAATAATCACAAAGCCTTAGTATTCAGTCAATTTGTCGATCATCTACATATTATCCGTGATTATCTCGACTCTAAAAAAATCAGCTATCAATATCTCGATGGCAGCACTCCTGCGAAAGAACGTAAAAAGCGCGTGGATGCTTTCCAAGCAGGTGAAGGTGATGTTTTCTTGATCAGCCTCAAAGCAGGAGGTACAGGGCTCAATCTCACCGCCGCCGATTATGTGATCCATATGGACACATGGTGGAATCCTGCGGTCGAAGATCAAGCTAGCGATCGCGCTCATCGCATCGGACAAAAGCGCCCTGTCACGATTTATCGTCTTGTTGCTAAGGGAACGATCGAAGAAAAAATTGTCGATCTGCATCACCAAAAACGTGATCTCGCCGATAGCTTGCTCGAAGGTACAGATATGAGCGGCAAAGTCACAACCGATGCATTATTGCAATTAATTAATGATATCTAACTCAAAAGAAGCTCTATAGAAGTGATTATGTCCCGCGCAGAGCGCGGGACATAATCAAACTTAATCAGCATTAAAGAACGCTAGCAAGTAGTGCCTTTTGAGCATGAAGACGATTTTCGGCTTCATCCCAAATACGAGACTGCTTGCCTTCCATTACCTCATTAGTGATCTCCTCACCACGATGAGCAGGCAAACAATGCAAGGCGATCGCTTGTTGATCGGCTAGAGCCATAAGTTCCGCATTCAGTTGATAGGGCTGAAAAATAGGAACGCGATCTTCTGCTTCTGATTCTTGTCCCATGCTCGCCCAAACATCGGTATATAAGACATGAGCATCTTCAGAAGCGGACTTAGGATCATCCGTAACGATTACTTCAGAATTCGTAGCTAAAGCTTTTGCCTGAGCGACAACAGCAGGATCAGGCATGAAGTTTTTCGGCGAAGCAATTCGGACATTCATCCCGACAAGAGCGCAGCCAATCATCAAGGAATGCGCCATATTATTGCCATCGCCGAGATAGGTAAGGGTTAATCCTTTGAGAGTGCCGAAGTTCTCTAAGACGGTTAGCAAATCAGCTAAAACTTGGCAAGGATGCTCCAAATCACTAAGAGCATTGATAATCGGCATCTTAGAAAATCTCGCAAAGGTTTCTAATTCTGCTTGCTCGAAGGTGCGAATCGCTAATACATCCAGATAGCGATCGAGGACTCTAGCCGTATCCTCCACAGGTTCACCGCGACTTACTTGAGTCACATTAGGGTCGAGGTCGATGACATCTCCACCCAGTTGATGCATGGCGACTGTAAAGCTAACTCTTGTCCTTGTCGATGCTTTGCGAAATAGCAAGCCCAGAGTTTTGCGCTGACAGTCAAACTGCACTTCTCCTGCTTTGAGTTGTTTAGCAAGTGCGAGCAGTTCCTGAATCTCGCTTGGTTGCAAGTCTGCCAAACTAAGTAAATCACGTCCCTGAAGATTTCCCATTGGTATTTTTAAAAAAGCTTGTAATGAATTGATCTGAGATTATCAACTTACAGAGACTTTAGACAAATAATTGTTCGACTAATACATTCGACTAAGTAGCTAGGCATAAGTAACCTAAAAACCAAA
>JAYTWB010000132.1:0-3561 GCA_043743655.1 Cyanobacteriota bacterium
TCTTGACTGGTACGCTTTAAAACACTATGCGTTTATGCATTAATCCCGCTTGCCCGATTCCCGACCATCCTGATAATGACAATTATTTGACTTGTCAGGGGTGTGGATCAGAGTTATTGATCGATGACTGTTATACAGTCAAAAAATTATTGAGTGAAGCTGGGGGGTTTGGAGTTGTTTATGAAGTTGAAAATCCCGCAGGACAAACAAAAATCCTCAAAGTCCTCAAACAAGAGCTAAATGAAGATAGTAAAGCTGTCTCACTATTTCAGCAAGAAGCTTTTGTATTGGGGCAGATCGAACATGCGGGAATACCCAAAATCGAGACTTATGTGCATCATCACCTTGAAAATGGCACGATGCTGTACGGGATCGTTATGCAAAAAATTGAGGGCTTGAACCTCGAACAATGGATTAATCAGCGTCAAAGGCAGCCGATCGCCCAAAAAAGGGCGATCGCTTGGATGCGTCAACTAATCGAGATACTGGAGCTAGTGCATCGCAAAGGTTATTTCCATCGCGATATCAAACCTGCAAATATCATGTTGTCGCCATCGGGACAGCTAGTCCTGATTGACTTTGGGACTGCTCGCGAGGCAACGCATACTTATCTTGCCAAAATCGGCGGTGTGCAAGGTGTGACCAGTATCTGCTCGGTTGGTTATACGGCTCCCGAACAAGAAAAAGGTTTTGCCGTGCCGCAGTCTGATTTTTATGCCCTCGGCTGTACGATGATCCATTTGGTGACAGGGCGATATCCGCTTGATAATTACAATCCTGCTCGTGATGCGTTTGAGTGGCGAGCGCAGGCTCCTGAAATCTCTGAGGAGTTAGCCGATTTGATTGATGTTTTGATTGCTCGCAACCCCAGCGATCGCCCAATTAATTGTGATGCGATCAGAAAAATTTTAATTAAAATTGATCAAATCGATAAACTTGTTCCCAACGCCAAGACTAATGCTAAACGCAAATTAATTAAGAAGGCGATTCGTGAGTCAACCCGCAAACCGCCTTCTAAGATTTTGTTGGGATTTTCAGTTGCGACCGCTTTAGCGGCGGGACTAAGTATTGGCACAGTGATCAAAGTTTCGGCGATTGGCAATTTTGAAGAAGTAAATTTTCAGCTGCCAGTATTTCAGCAAAAGAGACTGAATCCAATCCGATTTTTGCAAGGACATACTGACGCTGTGCAGGGTGTGGCGGTTAGTCCTGATGGTAAAGCGATCGCTAGTGCTAGTGATGATGGCACGGTCAAAATTTGGCAGTTAGAAGGTGATAATTCTATTCCAGTTCGCGAAATTAAAGATCAGGGCGGATGGGTACGTGCTGTAGTGTTTTTATCTAATCTCCAAATCGCTACGGCTGGACAAGATAAAAACATTAAAATTATTGATATCGCTTCAGGGAAAATAGTTAGAACTCTGAATGGGCATACTAATCTAGTCAATAATTTGGCGATCGCCCCAAATAGTGATTTATTAGCCAGTGGTAGTTACGACTCCACGATCAACCTCTGGCAAATCTCAACAGGTAAACTATTGCAATCGCTGACAGGACATACTGACAAAATCTGGGGTTTAGCAATTTCGCCCAGTGGAAAATTGGTAGTTAGTGCCAGTCGCGATCGCACAATTAGAATCTGGGATGTGCAAACTGGTAAATCATTGCTCACTTTAGCGGGACATCATGGTGGTACAACCTGTGTACTCGTCACCCCTGATGGTAAGCAAATAATTAGCGGTGGTAATGACAAGGCGATCCGCGTTTGGGATATTGCTTCAGGCAAGCAGTTATTTATACTGACAGGACATGAGGATGGCATCAGTGCGATCGCGATCACTGCTGATGCCAATTATCTATTTAGTGGTGGTAAAGATAGTCCCAATTCCATTCGATTATGGAATCTGAAAACAAAATCTTTAATCTGGAACTTGATTGGTCATAATGATCTGGTTACTTCTCTAGTGATTAGTCCAAATCAACTTAAACTGATTAGTAGCAGTCAGGATAAATATGTTGATATTTGGGAAATCCCCAAATAGAAGATTAAGTAAGATGTTTAAAAGCGCTAAATGGAACTCCAGTCCGTCTTTTGATGTCCATAATTGATTTGAAATCGCCGCCTTGTTGGCGCTCTATGGCGATCGCTTCCGCAACTTTTTGTTCTAGTCCTAAATCAATCAATTCATCAGCCGTCATCGAGTTAATTCGCTTCCACGAATAGCCCGCCTCTTGGCGATAGTCGTAACTAAAAACGACTAATGACGCAATTTTTTTGAGCGTTTCGTTAGAAATCCCTAGTACATCATGGAGTTCTTCTAGGCTAGTGAAAATATGTCCTTCAGAACGTAAGGAGTCTAGATCATTAGCATAGACAATCGGTAAACCCAAAACATTTACTAAGTCATTCTTGGTGCAGCTATTAATATCAATTTTGGGACGAGTCGCCGCAATTCTCGCAAATAGTTTTGGGTCTTCGGGCAAGGGAAGTTCTTTAGGATAGGTTTTAGTCAAGTATTCTCGCTTGAGTGCAAAAGCTGTGCCAACTTGAGCAAACCAAAGCAGCGACCAAAAGCTAGATGAAGGTATGGCGATCGCGGCGGCGACAAAACCTGCACCGATACCAATCCAAATTTTGGAGCCACACTTTACGCCAGCATAAGCGATCGCGCCACCACCTATAAATGGGACGCAAGATAGCCATACCCATTGCGGTGTTTGGTCAAACCATGAAGGTTGAGACATAACTTTCTAGATACTCTTGAACTCTTCTAAATATTCTTGTCTAAATATTTTTAAGTAGCTTTTTACGTTTTTCTTCGTACTCTTCAGCCGTGATTACACCTTCATCATAGAGCCTTTTGAGATCGCTAAGTGCTGATGTTGAGTCTTTAACAGAAGCTGTAGATTGAGATATGCTGCCATTGAATTTACGGTTAAATTCATCGTCAGACATGACTAGCATCATAATGAATTCGATAAAGGCGGCAAATGATGGAATCCCAGTCCAACAAAACAATAGATAAGCTACTCCCCATCCGCCTTGTCCGAGATAAAATTTGTGCGCTCCAAAAGCTCCTAAAAAGAAGCACCAGAGAATTGCATTAGTTTTAATTTTCATAAGATATATTTCTCGATCCTCATTTGTTTTTTAGTCATTCAGAGATGTTTTTGCTATTCTTGTGCCAAGAGTAAAGACAACGATTCTCTCAGCACAAACTATACCGAATTATTTATACACTGCCATTAAACTTGCGATTAAATTCATCATCAGACATTAACAACATCATGATGAACTCGACAAGCGCCACAATCGAAGGGATTCCAGTCCAACAAAATAGTAGATAAGCTATCCCCAATCCTGTTTGTCCGAGATAAAATTTATGCGCTCCAAAAGCTCCTAAAAAGAAACACCAAAGAATTGCATTGACTCTAACTTTCATAAATATTCTCCTCGTTTATATTTTTTTAATTTGAACTAACATTGACCATTTAAGCGTAAACCGCCACAAATTACACTTGGCTAAATACACTAGGTCAGGAGCGACTAGCCCAGACACT
>JAYTWB010000133.1:0-3066 GCA_043743655.1 Cyanobacteriota bacterium
AATGAGATTTTGGGGATGTATATGATTGATGAAGAAGGCGAGATGATCACTCGTAATGTCAACGCTAAATTTATCAATGGTAAAGCGTCAGGAATCGAAGCAATCCATAAAATTGATGGCGAAGTTGAATGGGAGCGCTTTCTGAGATTTATGAATCGCTATGCTGAGTCTAATGGTATGGGTCTAAACAAGGCTTAGGTTAGTCAAAAAATAGACATATAAAGTCAAGAGATGGTTGTGCGGAGCTTTGCCCGCACAACCATCTCTTGATTAAAAAGCTTGATTGGGAAGAGAGTATTCATCAAACAATTAGCGAGGAGCGCCCAAGAAATCGCGCTTGCCTAGCTCAACGCCGCAATGTCTGAGAATGTCATAGGCAGTTGTCACATGGAAGTAGACATTTGGCAAAACGAAGAAAAGTAAATAAGACTGCCCCGCAAAAGTCATTGTCTCTTTCCCGATAGATAAAGTAATTATCTTCTCTTCTGAACCATCAATCTGTTCGGGAGTGAAAGACTCTATGAATGAAACTACATTCTGAAGGCGATCGCCAAGTTCTGTAAATGTGGTTTCGTTATCTTCTATAGAGGGGGCTTCTACGCCTGCTAATCTGGCTATACCGCGTCTGGCAATATCGGAAGCAATATGCACTTGACGGTTGAGCGGTAACATATCAGGAGACAAACGACTCGCTATGAGTATCGAAGGATCAATTTTTTTTGCTTCAGCATGGTTAGCTGCCTTTTCGAGAATTGCGACTAAATTATTGAGCGATCGCACTAGGGAAGGAACTGCAACTTGATACATCGAAATAGTCATTAATGCTTCTCCAGTTCTTAATAAATCAATCTTGGTAACTTGCTTGCGTATCACTATAACCGATCCCGCCATTCATTCTAAAATAGACAAGTAGCTATACCTAGAAGTGTGGGATGTCCACACTCTAATTTTGTTTTTTAATCATGCCAAGCTCCTTACTAGCTAAACAAAAAACTATGAAATCTTCTCAAAATCCTTGCCCCGATCCACCTTCTTATCAAGTCCATTTTGCGGTGATTACCGTCAGCGATACCCGCACATTGGAAACTGACAAAAGCGGTAACTTTATCAAGCAGTCGATGACTAATGCGGGGCATCAGTTAGACTATTACACATTAGTCAAAGATGAACCTGATCAGATTCGAGAGCAAATGTATAAGTTGGCTAAGATGCCTGATCTAGACGCGATTATTCTCAATGGTGGAACGGGGATTGCGCCGCGAGATACGACTTATGATGCGATCGCCGCTTTGCTAGAAAAAACGCTGCCTGGGTTTGGCGAGATGTTTCGTTATTTGAGTTGGCAAGAAGTTGGCTCAAGAGCGATCGCTTCCCGATCTGAGGCGGGAATTTATCAGGGCAAGTTAGTATTTTCGCTCCCTGGGTCAAGTAATGCCGTGAAATTAGCGATCGAGCAGTTGATTTTGCCTGAAATTATTCATCTTGTCCGTCAGCTAAAAGGTTTACATTAACCCTCATCACTTCCCCCAGTCTCTTTTCTCAAAGAGGTATGGGGGGGTGAGGCAACATCACTAATTGCAAAAGTCACCTAGTTTAAGAACTTTGCCCACTTCTGTTAATGGAATGCGCGTATTTAGAGCCAGACGATAGAAATGATTAAAACGCGATCGCTCTATATTTGCGGGTAAAGTCTCTTCTCGTTGTCGGACAAAAATCTTTTGGAAGTCTCGATAAACCTCGCCTGTAAATGGATCGCGCATGGGAACAGGGCAGCGCTGACAAGGATTAGTACCGAGAAAATTAATGTCACCGATTTTAAAAGGAACCGTTTGATCTGATTTTGTAAATAATCGATCTTCCCAAAAAGGTTCGGTATCACTAATTTCTAAGTTAGTACGAAAGCGATCGCGGATTTGCTCAAGACTGAGCTTAGGAGATGTATACCAACTCTGCACAGTTGCGAGGGTTGCGGCGGCGATGATTGTCGCTCCCCATGCTTCAGGATCATCAGGAAATCCATTATTAACATTTTGAAGCAACTTTACTGGTTGATCAAAAAATTCACTTAGCCACTTAACTAACAATGTTCTATCTCGATCTAAATGGAAAGTGAATATATTTCGGGGGTTTTGGTCAGAATTTTGGATATGTAGATGAATTAGGCGATCGCTTAATCTGTAACTTGCACGAAGTAAATGAATCTTGGGATTACGTTTGGCATTGATATATTTACCATTCTGATCAAATATTGCAAATTCGCGATCGCCTTTTAATGATCCACCAGAGGTTATTTCTACCTCGTTGAGAGCGATCGCATCTAGAGATTTGATGGGGAAAATTAGAATTTTACTGAGCTTTGCCATCATGAACTCCAAATAATTTTAGATTATCTTTAGTTATTTAAAACTATTTTAGCTAAACCTTAATTATTCTAAAGTGACGAAATACAATGGGACATATTTAATAAAATTTACAAAATTTTTTACGCTTGGAGTCTAAATTAAATGAACAAATATACTCTCTCAGATAGTCCAATGCAGGATTTGAATAGTGTGGGGAGTACTTCTGTTCCCACATTGGCAAATATTTGGGCAAAGAAGTATATTCAAAACCTGCAAGCAGATTCTCCCAAACAAGAGCTTCAATCTAATGATTTAACAGAAATTCTCTCTCCTGAAAGACGCGCTGCTACTGCGGCAAATTTGTTGCAATCACTGCGTTTCTCTAGTGCGCAGGCTTGGGCTAAAACTGAAAATCTACTAATGGGACAATTGCAATCTCATGGTATTTCTCCTGATTTAATCGATCCTTGGCAAATTGCTACAGATTCGCGTTTTTTATTAGAGCAGGCTCTACAGGTTTACACAGAGAACGCTGATCCAAGGATTTTGGAAATAGATTTGTGCGTTGATGGTCAAAATCTCAATCTAAGTAGCCATACCCAATTGCCGAAAATTGGACAACTGTCGGTAGTGATCGCGTCTGATGTTGGCAAGATTCGCAAAAAATATACAGCGATCGATCCGCGTACGATTGGTTTTGTGAGTATGCAATTTCATTACAGTG
>JAYTWB010000134.1:0-3012 GCA_043743655.1 Cyanobacteriota bacterium
TTGCAATCGAGAAAAATCCCGCAATAATTGAAACAAAAATTGAAATGAAAACAGAGCTTGTGGCTGATAGCTCTGTTGATCTTTTGCCAACAAATGATTCAAATGAGTCTAAGTTAAAACTCAAGGCTTGGTACATCATGCCTGCTGGATTCCTTAAAGCCTTTGTGTCAGGACTTATCGGTACAACTGGCCCCGTGCTAAATCCTTTCTATTTACGTTACGGACTGGTCAAAGAGCAATTGCTCGCTACCAAAGCCGCCCATGTGGTGATTATCCATTTAGTTAAAATCATCACTTATAGCGCATTTGCTGCTTTGTCTACAGAAGATGTCATTGCTGGCTTCGCGATCGGGCTAGCGGCAATTCCTGCCAATCTAGTCGGTAAAGAGCTACTTAGTCGGATGAGTTCTTATCAATTTAGACAGATTGTCTTAGCCTTCATGGCAGTTGGTGGAATTTGGATGCTATACGGACAAAAAGATTTATTTATGAGCTGGTTTTATTGAGTGAGCTTCAAATAATAAATAATTAATTTTAGTAAGAAGGTCATTTAATCTGTTTTATAGATTACCAAAATAAGATAGATAGATGAAATTAATGGCATATACAACTCATAAAATAGAAAAGTTATCCCTAAGAGGTAGCTTTAAAACTTGGGAGAATAGGGGTGAAACCCGTACACCCAGAATGATGTTACCGCTGTGCTAGTATTTACTCTAACCAGAACGCAGCAAAGTATGGGGTAATGCCATGTTTGAACGCTTTACAGAAAAAGCAATTAAAGTCATCATGCTGGCTCAAGAGGAAGCTCGCCGCCTCGGTCATAACTTTGTCGGCACAGAGCAAATTCTATTGGGTCTGATCGGAGAGGGAACTGGCGTTGCCGCCAAAGTACTAAAGTCGATGGGTGTAAACCTCAAAGATGCTCGCATCGAGGTTGAAAAAATCATCGGACGCGGCTCTGGTTTTGTCGCAGTAGAGATTCCTTTTACACCGCGTGCCAAGAGAGTCTTAGAGTTGTCGTTAGAAGAAGCTCGCCAGTTAGGACATAACTACATCGGTACTGAGCATTTATTGCTAGGGCTAATTCGCGAAGGCGAAGGTGTCGCCGCTAGAGTTTTAGAAAATTTGGGCGTAGACTTGTCCAAAGTTCGCACCCAAGTAATCCGCATGTTGGGTGAGACTGCCGAAGTCTCGGCAGGTGGTGGTAGTGGTGGACGCACCAAAACGCCAACTCTTGATGAGTTTGGCTCAAACCTAACTCAACTTGCCCAAGACGGGAAACTCGACCCCGTTGTCGGTCGTGAAAAAGAAATTGAACGGGTAATCCAAATCCTTGGTCGCCGCACCAAAAATAACCCTGTTCTGATTGGTGAACCAGGTGTTGGTAAAACCGCGATCGCTGAAGGTTTAGCACAGCGTATTTCTAATAGTGATATTCCTGATATTCTTCAAGATAAGCGCGTTGTTACCCTCGACATTGGCTTGTTAGTTGCTGGTACGAAATATCGTGGTGAATTTGAGGAACGCCTTAAAAAGATCATGGAAGAGATTCGCACTGCTGGCAATGTGATCTTGGTAATTGATGAAGTCCATACCTTGATCGGTGCGGGTGCTGCGGAAGGCGCGATTGATGCTGCCAACATTCTTAAACCAGCCCTTGCTCGTGGTGAACTGCAATGCATCGGCGCAACAACTCTTGATGAATACCGCAAGCATATCGAACGTGATGCTGCGCTTGAACGGCGCTTCCAACCTGTAATGGTCGGTGAGCCTAGTGTTGAAGAAACCATCGAGATTCTGATCGGTCTACGTCAGCGTTACGAAGAGCATCACAAACTCAAGATCGATGATGAAGCCCTAGTGGCGGCTGCCAAGCTTGCCGATCGCTATATCAGCGATCGTTTCTTGCCAGACAAAGCGATTGATTTGATGGATGAAGCAGGCTCTCGAGTGCGCTTGATAAATTCGCAATTGCCTCCTGCCGCTAAAGAACTTGACAAGGAATTGCGTCAAGCCCTCAAAGACAAGGATGATGCTGTTCGGAAGCAAGACTTTGACAAGGCAGCCGAATTGCGCGATCGCGAAATTGATCTCAAACAACAAATTCGCGCCCTCAGCCAAACCAAGAAAGCTGAAACCCCAGCCGAAGATGCACCTGAGATTCGTGTAACTGAAGAAGACATCGCTTATATTGTCAGCTCTTGGACGGGTGTACCTGTCCTCAAGATTACTGAATCTGAGTCAGTCAAGCTCATGCAGATGGAAGAAACTTTGCATAGCCGCGTCATCGGACAAGATGAAGCTGTCAAAGCAATTTCGCGCGCGATTCGCCGTGCGCGTGTCGGTCTGAAAAGCCCTGATCGCCCGATCGCTAGTTTTATCTTTTCAGGACCCACAGGAGTTGGTAAGACTGAGTTAACCAAAGCTCTCGCTGCTTACTTCTTTGGTTCCGAAGATGCGATGATTCGTCTTGATATGTCGGAATATATGGAGCGTCACACCGTATCAAAACTGATCGGTTCGCCCCCTGGATATGTCGGTTACAACGAAGGTGGTCAGCTTACCGAAGCAGTTCGTCGCAAGCCATACACCGTAGTTCTATTCGATGAAATCGAGAAAGCACACCCTGATGTTTTTAACCTGCTCTTGCAAGTATTGGAAGATGGTCGCCTGACTGACTCCAAGGGTCGCACTGTAGACTTTAAAAACACCTTGTTGATCATGACCTCTAACGTAGGTTCTAAAGTCATCGAAAAGGGTGGTGGTGGACTTGGATTTGACTTTGCTGCTAGTCAAGAAGATGCGCTATATACTCGTATCCGCGCCCTCGTCAACGAAGAACTCAAGCAATACTTCCGTCCTGAGTTTCTCAATCGTCTTGATGAAATCATTGTCTTCCGTCAGTTGACTAAGCCCGAAGTCAAGGAGATTGCCGATCTCATGCTCAATGAGTTCTACAAGCGGATGCTTGATAAGGACATCATCCTCACGGTGACTGAGCGGTTTAAA
>JAYTWB010000135.1:0-7187 GCA_043743655.1 Cyanobacteriota bacterium
CTTGGTAACTTTACGCCGCTTAGACGCTCCATGCACGATTCGCAAATTGATTTTAGGTCCATTCAAAAGCGATCTCAATCCCTATGGTGTAATGTCAGCCAGTTTTGTGGCTTGGGCGATCGCAGCTTTAGCCCAACGTGATTTTCGCGATATCATCGTCACGATTAATCCACTGACATTTATCGCTTATCCGATCAAAGAATTAGGGCGATCGCTTTACTTCCGCATATTCTCGCGCCGTGGATCATTATGAATCAAGAAATAGAAATTTGTCAGTTCATTCGCGAGATTGGTCAAAAAGCAATTCAGCTAAGAGAGTCGGGGTTTCAAGTTGATCAAAAAGGCTTGGATGATTATGTGACTAATGTTGATCGTGAGCTTGATTGTCTCTTGAGTCAGCGGTTTCAAGCATGGTTTCCCAATGATGCGGTGATTAGTGAAGAGAATATGCGATCGCTAGAACTCTGGACGCAGCAACCAAAATCTTCTCAAAAAATTTGGTTTATCGATCCCATTGATGGTACTGATGATTTTATCAATGGACGTGAGTTTTATTCAGTGATGGTCGGGGTTTTAGAATCGTCTCAGCCTGTGATGGGTTGGGTATATGCACCGAAGAGCGATCGCTTATATTTTGGCGGAACGGCGATCAATGGTTCATTTATAATTGCGAATGGAAATAATCCTGAGGCTTTATCTTCTATAGAGCCAATAGGTGCAAGTACCGATCGCATAATCGTCAGCAAAAAAGATGATCTCGCCTATGGAGATGCAATTCGCGCTGCTGTTCCCAATGTCGAGTTTTATAGTCTCGGTAGTTTTGGTTTAAAAGTAATGGAAGTAGTTCAGGGTCGCGCCAGTGCTTATATCTATCTCAATCGCCGTGTTAAGCTCTGGGATACGGTCGGACCTTTAGCGATCGCCAGAGCATCTGGATTAGTTTGTTGTGACCTAGAAGGGCGCGAGATTGGATTTGGTTACGATGACATTCATGATCAGACTTTGATTCACAAGCAAATTATCATCGTTGGCTGGCAAAAATTTATTGATATATATCGTGAAGCGATCGCCAAAGCATTGTGTCTACGGTGAATCCACCCTCAAAGATATTAGAATAGGACAGCAATCTTTTCGGCTTGGTTAAATACTCTCATGACTGCTCAGAAATATCACATCATCACCTTCGGCTGCCAAATGAATAAGGCAGACTCTGAGCGCATGGCAGGCGTGCTAGAAGACATGGGCTACCAGTCAACCGAAGAGACCGAAGACGCTGATTTGATTTTGTATAACACTTGCAGTATTCGCGACAATGCTGAACAAAAGGTTTATTCGTACTTGGGCAGGCAAGCTAAGCGCAAACGCGAAAATCCTAAATTAACTCTTGTCGTGGCAGGTTGCGTTGCTCAACAAGAAGGCGAAGCTTTGATGCGAAGAGTACCCGAACTCGATCTGGTCATGGGACCGCAGCATGTCAATCGCCTCGGCGATCTGCTGGGACAGGTTTTTAATGGCAATCAAGTTGTCGCCACCGATGAAGCCTACATCGAAGAAGACATCACTACACCGCGCCGTAATAGTGCCGTTTCGGCATGGGTAAACATCATCTATGGATGCAACGAAAACTGTACTTATTGCATCGTGCCTGCGGTGAGAGGTCGCGAACAATCGCGATCGCCTGAATCAATCCGTAAAGAAATTGAAAATCTCGCGGCTCAAGGCTACAAAGAAATTACTTTGCTCGGTCAAAATATTGATGCTTATGGGCGCGACCTCCCCGCAGGTGGGATCGGGGCTGGCATCGGTGGCAAAATCACATTTACGGACTTGCTCTATTACGTCCATGATGTCGCAGGGATTGATCGCATTCGTTATGCCACCAGTCATCCGCGCTACTTCAGTTCGCGCTTGATCAAAGCTTGTGCAGAGCTACCCAAAGTTTGCGAACATTTCCATATTCCTTTTCAGTCAGGTGATAATGACATCTTGAAGGCGATGGCGCGAGGCTATACTCACGAACGCTACCGCCGCATCATTGATGATATTCGTGAGATTATGCCCGATGCTGCGATTACCGCCGATGCGATCGTGGCTTTTCCCGGTGAGACTGAAGAGCAGTTTGAGCGCACAGTCCAGCTAGTCAATGACATTGGTTTTGACCTCGTAAATACAGCTGCTTATTCGCCTCGCCCCGGAACACCCGCCGCGGTTTGGGAAAATCAGTTAAGCGAAGAAATTAAAAGCGATCGCTTACAACGCCTTAATCATGCTGTCAACCAAAACGCTAGCGATCGCTCTCAGCGCTATGCAGGACGCATCGAAGAAATCATGATCGAAGGCACAAACCATAAGAACCCTCTGCAAATCATGGGACGCACCCGCACCAATCGGATTGCATTTACAGAGAACAAAACAGGTAAGTCATTAGATAAAATTATCGGACAAACTCTTTCGATAAGAATTACTGAGGTAAGACCTTTCAGTTTAACTGGTGTAATTTGCTAAATGGATGCTAGACTAGCCAAGCGCGTGAACAAAATATGTTTCAAAAGTAAACAAAAGTTTACAAGCGCGATACACAAGGGTTGCTAACTCAACGGTAGAGTACTCGGCTTTTAACCGATTTGTTCCGGGTTCAAATCCCGGGCAACCCATAAAATAATTTTTAGAAAAGTTTTAGAAAGTTTGTGTAGGAGTAGGTGATGCACTTAGTGCGTCACCTACTTCTGAGCTATTATACGACTGACAATAATGTGGTGTAATTCATGCATATTGCATGGCTAGGTAAAAAATCGCCTGCTTGTGGCAACGTGACTTATAGTCGCGAAATTACAAATGCGTTACTTGATCGCGGACATCGTGTTAGCTTCATGCACTTTGCCCCTGAAGGTGACTCAGACCACGAAGAAGAACACTCGCAAGAAACGCAAGATGTAACACTGCCATTTCTCTATAAATCCACTATTTATACAGTGCCATCGCTCAGAGCCAATAAAATTTTAGTTGATTCTTTGCGATCGCTAAAGCCTGATCTTGTTCATGCATCCTTAGCCATCTCACCGCTCGATTTTCGCTTGCCAGAGATTTGTGCCGAGCTTGATTTGCCACTTATAGCCACTTTTCACCAACCTTTTGATCTCAAACGGCGCAATCTTGCTTCTAGTACACAACAACTCACCTATCAAATTTATGCGCCATCGTTAGCTGATTACAATCAAGTCATTATTTTCTCGAATATCCAAAAAGAACTGCTCAATAAATTAGGCGTTCCCAATCCTAGAATCGCGATTATTCCTAATGGAGTTGATAGCGATCGCTATTCCCCAGGCGCATCAAATATTAAGACTGAGCTTAAAGCTGATTTGCTATTTCTTTATCAAGGTCGTCTCGCCGCTGAAAAAAATGTCGAAGCATTACTCAAAGCATGGCGCAAATCTCGAATGCCTGAGGGTTGTAAGTTAGCGATCGTTGGTACTGGTCCACTCTTAGCCAGTTTAAAGACTTTTTATGGTAACGATCCTAGTATTGTTTGGATGGGATATATCGCTGATGAGCAAAGACGAATTGAGATTTTACGCGGTACTGATGTATTCATTTTGCCTTCATTAGTGGAAGGTTTGTCCCTATCTTTATTAGAAGCAATGTCTTGTGGAGTTGCTTGCATAGCCACTGATGTTGGTGCAGATGGTGAAGTAATTGAGAACGGTGCAGGGATTATTCTTGATTCGCACAAAGTTACTTCCCAACTCTGCACACTTCTCCCTCTATTTTTCGATCATCCAGAGCTAGCAAAAATTATCGGCATCAAGGCAAGACAGAGAGTTTTAGATCGCTATACGCTAGTTAAAAATATTGATCATCTAGAAGCCCTATATGAGCAGACCATGAGTCAGCAATGGGTTCGGGTTAGTGCTTTTTAGATAGGGAGTGTGCAAAGTAAACTCTCTACCATTAACGTTTGAGGCGATTGATTTCGGCTTGGAGTTCGTCAATTTGACGCTTGAGGCGATCGCTTTCGCTTTCTGGGTTTTCTTTAGGGCTTTGCGAAACATCAACAGCGCCCGTGGTATCGCCGCGTTTGTAATTGCCAGATTTGATATTGCGATATTCTTCTGACTCTGCCCATTCACGGATATAGTGAACGCGCTCGACTGGAAATGGATGGCTGAGCATCGAACCTGCTCCAAATCCGTTGTAAAGCATGAATTTATAAATCTGATTGAGATTGTCTTTACCGAGTTCTTGATAGGTTTCTGATTGACGAATAAACTCAGGTAAGCTAAGTTCATGAGCAAAAGTAGAACTTCCGCCTGAGAGTTTCATCATTGTCGAGAGAACTGTATCAAGATCATCGCTAACAAGTAAAGCCGCGCGATCGCTAGATAGCTCAGCCTTGCGCCTCCATTCAAAAAAAGCATAGATCAAGCCACTGCTAACCAGATTTCCTAAGCCAAAAGTCATTTCGCTAATCGTAGACACGACACTCATCAGCCACATTGCCATCTGGATTAGGGTTGTGTGACCGCATTTGATATGTCCTAGTTCGTGAGCGAGAACAGAACGGATTTCATCTTCTGTTAAAAGATCAAGTAATCCTGAATTGATCACAATGTAAGGATTCTCTTTGCCAAGTGTATAACTATTAGCGACAGGGTTTTGCGACACAAACAGAGTTGGTTCAGGCTGCACATCAAGATCGGCTATACATTCACGAAAGATGCGATGGATCGTGGCATATTGACGATGACTGACTTGAATGCTATTGCCGATGTGATAAATCGTCTGCGGACGCTCATACATAAACTCGACAAATTTTCCCGCCACGAGATCGAATCCTGGGACACTGCGGAGGGCTTGTTCGGCTTGGCGATCAAGGGGATGCCGAAAGGCTTCGCTAGAAATTCCTGTATAACGTGGCATAGTTTTGTCAGTTGTAATATTTGCGATTTGCTTCATTCTATCGCAAACCCCAAGAGCAGAGAATGTGCGAGGTGATTCTATGGATAGAAGTAGATGCTTGGCGCGATCGCAAAACCAAATAAAAACACAAAGTTGAGAAAGTAAAGGCGGCGCTTTTACTTTCTCAACTTTGTTGGCTTGTTGTAACAAAAGTCCGCTTGTAGGATACGTTGCCCCCATCGGGAGGCTAAAGTATAAATAGAAATTTTATACGGAGTCAAATAGCGTGTCACCAACTGAACTCACAAATAAGGCTGATCAAGATATACATGAAATCAAAACCAGTGATCTGCATGTGGTTGAAACCTGTCCATTGTTAGCCCCTGTGGAGGTAAAAACAGAATTACCAATTACTACGGCGATCGCTAAAGTAGTAGCCGATGCTAGAACGAGAATCCGAAATATTTTGAGTGGTAGCGATCGCCGTTTGATTGTGGTGGTTGGTCCCTGCTCGATCCATGATGTCAAAGCCGCCCATGAATATGCCGAAAAGCTAGCAAAATTCCGTGATGGCGTAAGTGATGCTCTGGAAATTGTGATGCGGGTATATTTTGAGAAACCGCGCACCACAGTCGGCTGGAAAGGTCTAATTAATGATCCTCACCTTAACGGCACCTTTGATATTAATTTCGGTATTCGCATGGCGCGCGGGCTGTTGCTGGATGTGGCGAAGTTGGGCTTGCCCAGTGCGACTGAGTTGCTCGATCCGATTGTGCCGCAATATCTAGCTGACTTGATTTCTTGGACTGCGATCGGGGCGCGGACGACTGAAAGTCAAACTCACCGCGAAATGTCTTCGGGCTTGTCAATGCCTGTTGGTTTCAAAAATGGCACAGACGGTAGCATTGATGTGGCGATTAACGCGCTGCTCTCAGCACGTCAGCCGCACCGTTTTCTGGGTGTTAATAATGAGGGTCGGGCAAGCATTGTCACGACTACTGGCAACCCTGACGGACATATTGTGTTGCGCGGCGGCAAGCAAGGACCAAATTATGACCAAGCCCATGTCGAAGCGATCGCCAAACGCCTCAGCGATCGCAAACTTTTGCCTTACATGATGGTCGATTGCAGTCACGACAATAGCGGTCAAGATTACAAACTCCAGCCAATCGTCCTGCAAGATATTTGCGAACAAGTGCGTGAAGGCTCAGAACACATTGTCGGCATCATGCTTGAAAGTCATCTGAATCGAGGCAAACAGCCTTTAAAAGACTTGGCAAAATTGGAATATGGCAAGAGTATTACCGATGGTTGTATTGATTTTGAGACCACCGTTGAGACGCTTACCGATCTTGCTAATGCAGTGCGATCGGGACGTTTCTAATCCATAAAAAAATCAATAAAAAACTAAAAAAGCACCCGAAGGGTGCTTTTTTAGTCAGGTCAGAGAACACCTTTAGAACTGGGAATCGTGCTGATCCGGCGCGGATCGACTTCTACTGCCATCCGTAAGGCCCGCGCAAACGCTTTGAAAGATGCCTCAATGATGTGATGCGAATTGCCTTTTTCTAAAAGCCTGATATGGAGAGTCATCTGGGCATGATTGACCACAGCTTGATAAAACTCGCGAACTAGCTCAGTGTCATAGGTTCCCACTCGCTGATTAGGAATCACTAAGCCATAAACTAGATAGGGGCGACCCGAAAAATCGAGCGCAACTTGGACTAGAGCTTCATCGAGCGGCGCGACAAAGTGACCAAATCGCGCAATCCCTTTGCGATCGCCTAACGCTTTTGCCAGCGCTTGCCCCAACACAATTCCCACATCTTCATTAGTGTGATGATCATCGATATGCAAATCACCCGTGGCTTGAACATCAAGATCGATTAGTCCATGGGAGCAAATTTGATGCAACATATGATCGAGAAAGGGAATACCTGTATTGATATTTCCTTTGCCCGTGCCATCAAGATTTAGTGCCACAGTGACTTCAGTTTCGCCAGTTTTACGGTGGACTTTGGCAATGCGATCGGTATCGTAGGACATAGCGCAGCAGGACTAAAAAAATTTAGATCAAATAAACTATCAAGCTTTACTCTAACCTTAAATTGCGATTAATTTTTTGGTTGCACTGCAAGAAATATTTTCAGCTTAAGAGACTCGCTGTAATCATCTTCGTAGATTAATGACTGAACGATCTCTCCCAGTAGATTTTTACTGATTGATCCTTCCGCTACCCAAACAGCAATATTTTCCATTTCCAATACAAACTTTTTTACAACATAGTC
>JAYTWB010000136.1:0-4330 GCA_043743655.1 Cyanobacteriota bacterium
TCTGAAATGAATACAAACTCAGTGGTCACTAAATGGGAAACTCAAGAAAAATTGTTTTTTGCGAGTCCATTAGTATTCCCGCTATTTTCAGTACTAGACCCTGAGACAACTTTTTCTTTGCCCCCTCGACAAGTCAGTAATGGAATCGTTGATGCTTTTACTCATGTAATGGAACAGTATTTGACCTATCCAGTTAATGCACCCTTACAAGATCGGATGGCGGAGTCGATTCTGAGAACATTGATCGAAGAAGGACCAAAAACCTTTGCCAATCTCGATGACTATGAGTCACGGGCAAATGTAATGTGGTGTGCCACCATGGCTCTAAATGGACTAATCGGTGTGGGCGTGCCTCAAGATTGGGCGACACATATGATTGGACATGAATTAACCGCTTTGCGGGGTCTTGATCATGCTCAAACTTTGGCTGTCGTGTTGCCAAATACACTCACGGTCAGACGCGATCACAAACATGAAAAGCTCTTGCAATATGCGGACAGAGTTTGGGGGCTAGTCGGTGGTAATGAAGAGTCGCGGATTGATCAGGCGATCGCTAAAACTCGTGACTTTTTTGAAGCGGTTGGCGTTCGGACGCATCTATCAGATTACGGTGTGGGCTTAGATGTAATTCCGCTCATTACTGAACGCTTTGAGAAGCGTGGTTTTGTGGCTTTAGGCGAACATCAAGATGTCACGCCCAAAGTTGTCGAAAAGATTTTAGCGCTTTGCGTTTAACCTTTGCATATTGTTTCCCTGCAAAGCAGGGAAACAATATTATTTAAAATTTGATGAGATGAATATGCCAAAAAAACTTCTATTTGTGTGCCTCGGAAATATCTGTCGATCACCTGCGGCGGAAAACATCATGAATCTACTGATTGAGCAAGAAGGATTAGGCGATCGCCTAATTTGTGACTCCGCAGGTACAGGTGGCTGGCACATTGGCGCATTACCCGATCAGCGTATGAGAGCCGCCGCAAAAGCACGCGGGATGAACTTTATAGGTTCTGCAAGACAATTTAAAGCTATAGATTTGCAAGAGTTCGATTTGATTTTAGCAATGGACAAAGATAACTATCGCAATATCCTTGCTCTTGATCCGCAAAGAAAATTTAACGACAAAGTAAAAATGATGTGTGACTATTGCGAAACTCATACTGACAAGGAAGTTCCTGATCCTTACTATGATGGTGTAGATGGATTTAACTATGTAATTGATCTACTGTTTGATGCTTGTAATGGACTTCTCAAATCCTTAAAAACCTCGTAATAGAAAGATGTCAGAAACAAAAGCATTGAAGTACGCCTATTATTCAGGATGTGTCGCCAAAGGTGCTTGCAAAGAGCTACATGCATCAACAACTGCGATCGCCAAAGTACTAGGTCTTGAATTAATAGAATTGCAGAAAGCCACCTGCTGCGGATCGGGAACCTTTAAAGAGACCGATGAACTGATGGAGGATGTAATCAATGCTCGCAATATTTCTCTTGCAGAAGAATTAAATTTAACGGTAATGACACAATGTAGTACCTGTCAAGGTGTACTCGGTCGTGTCAATGACAAGCTCAAAAGCTCTGATCAGACTCGCAAAGATGAAGTAAATGCCCTTCTCAATACTCAAGGACACAATTTTCAAGGTTCTACAGAAGTTCTCCATTTACTCTGGATTTTAATCCGCGATTATGGTTTAGAAAAGTTAGCCACAAAAGTAAATCGCTCTTTAGCTAATCTCAAATGTGCCGCTTTTTATGGATGCTACTTATTGCGACCGCAAACAGTTACCCGCTTCGATGATCCCTTTAGACCCGAATCCCTCGAAAATATTTTCCGCACTGTCGGTGCTACTCCTGTCTATTACGAAGGTCGCGTACAGTGCTGCGGCTGGCCCATCTCTAGCTATGCCCCCAAAGAATCTTTCTCAATGGCAGGGCGACATCTCACCGCTGCGATCGCCGCAGGTGCAGATTGTATCGTTACTCCCTGCCCACTCTGTCATCTCAATCTCGACTCGCGTCAGCCAGAAGTCGAAAGCGTAATCGGACAAAAACTTGGCATTCCAATTTTGCATTTACCGCAGCTGATTGGACTAGCGATCGGTATCGATCCCCATACTCTCGGACTAGATCGCCATATTGTTTCGACAAGCTCTGTCTTACAAAAAATAGCCATAAAGTAAAGAGAGCGTTATCAAGAACTGATAACTCTCTCTTTACTTTATGGTTTGCTTATGTTTCGTTATATGGGCAAAGAGAGAATCGAACTCTCATGACATTGCTGCCGTCAGATTTTGAGTCTGATGCGTCTACCAATTCCGCCACTCGCCCTTTTTTGCAAGGTTTATATCTTACAACAATAGCGGTAGCTTTTGTCAAATATTTTTTGAAGATTATCAAAATATCTAGGAGCGCGAAACGTCCTACAACTTTGATATACAATCTAATTTTATCGAAATCGAAGTCTGCAAATGGCAAAGCTAGAGCGTCTAATCATGATGGCGGAAGATGAGTTAGTGCAGTACAGCACGACTGCCCGCAAAATCGAAAAACTACGCCAGAAAGTCGGCTTATCGCTCACAACTAGCGAACAAAAGCAAGCAAAATCGGAACTGCTCACCGAAATGTCAAATAACGACATTAGCCAAATCGTAGAAAAAAATCGTCAATCAGTGTCTCTCCCGTTGTGGGGCATCGCGGGGCTGGGCTTGCTACTAGGGATATCAATGGAGCAGCCATTAGACTTCATTGCTACTGTTATTGGCACTGCTGGGGCGATCGCTGTTCAAAAATGGGGTTGGAAACTCCAAGCCAAGCGCCTAGTCTTACAAACTCTCGAAGATATCGAAGAACGAAATACCAAGAAATAATGCTACAAGTCGCTCTCATCTATCCCGAAATCCCGCCAAATACTGGCAACATCGCGCGTACTTGCGCGGCAACGAATACCCACTTACATCTAGTTGAGCCTCTAGGCTTTGAGATTAACGATCGCCAACTAAAGCGAGCAGGCATAGATTATTGGGAATATGTAAACGTCACAGTCCACGCAAATATCGCATCTTTACGCCAAGCATCACAAAACGGAAGATGGATTTGCTTCAGCGCTCACAGTGCAAATGACTTTCGCAAATTTGAATATCAAGATGGCGACTGGTTGTTATTTGGCAGTGAATCAAAAGGTTTACCAAAAGAAATCATCGCTAATAATCATGCTGTCTCCATTCCTATGGAACATTCAAAAGTCCGCAGCTTAAATCTGTCGGTCAGTGCGGCTCTCGGTTTATTTGAAGCCAGACGACAATTAGGAATTTAGAAATTAAATTAGGATTTAAATCCCGAGAGACTCGTAAGCTGCCTTAAAGCCTGCCTGTTGCAATGATTTAACCGCGACTTTCTCATCTTCCACCCAGAACTGATTACCTAAACGCACTAACTTTGGCATGTACTCGATCGCCGCAATGACAGGAATTTTGCCAGAACTATCAGGTTCGTTTCTACTAAAGTTAGAATTGCCATACTTAGAATTACTTTGCTTCGGACTCCCATAATTGGGATTCGGATTTAGGATGGTTTTGAGTTGTTGTAAAACTTGGCGATCGCCTGCTTGTTCTTGTGTGAGTTCGACACGCACCATCCGCACCGCCTCAATCAGCTGCATATCATCAATAATTAATTGGGTTTGCTCATCGCGGCGATCGATTTTGCCCCACACCATTAGTCGATTATCCTTTTGCAAAAGATGCTTAACCTTAGTGAAGGTTTTAGGAAAAACAACGGCTTCAGTGCTACCTGTCAAGTCTTCAAGTTGTAAAATCGCCATCTGATCACCTTTTTTAGTGATCACTTCTTTGATTTCTAAGATTAAGGCGATCGCTGTAACTGTTTTAGTCTCTGAAGATTCGGGAATGTCACAAAGGCTGATCGGAGCCATTAATCTTGCTGATCGGCTAACCACACTAAGAGGATGATCGGAAATATAAAATCCTAAAAGTTCTTTTTCTAAGCGGAGCTTTTCTTGAGAGGAATAATCTTGAACGCGAGATGTAGTTGGCGCAATATCAAAAGTCTTAGTATTGTTACTCTCCCCAAAAAAGTCAAAAATATTCCCTTGCCCTGAAGCTTGTTCTTTTGCCCGCCGCGAAGCCCATTCCATCGTGATGTCTAAGTCATTCATCAACTGATGTCGATTTGGCTCTAGCAAATCGAGCGCTCCTGTCTGGATTAATGCTTCTAAGGCTTTTTTGTTTAGAGATCGCGAATCTAACCGACTACACAAATCCGCTAGTGATGTAAAAGCACCATCTTGACGACCCTGTAAAATTGCCGTGATCGG
>JAYTWB010000137.1:0-3156 GCA_043743655.1 Cyanobacteriota bacterium
TTGCAATCCTCTGCTGGCATCTTTGCTGTATCTTTACCGATTGTGAATGCAATTGAGCCTAAAAAGTATTATTCTTGGGAACTAAAATATCTCTGCACCGAAAAAGGTTCTAATCCAGTTGTTTTTGGTAATCTCTACCGACATCAGCAGCTTACATCTTCTCAACAGCGAGATTTTGTCAAAGCCAAAACGCTGATGGAACGCATCCTTTTTTATCAAGAAAATGACATCTGGCTAGAAATGATTGATGAAATTGCTAAATCTCTTCCTACATCAAAGGATATTTGGCAGAAAACGCTTGATGCTGAGATGCTGCAATCTATCTCGAATAAACCCATTGTTTCCGTTAAATCATCCATCAAACCATGAAACTTTTTACTCTATTTCTCACTGGAATTTTGCCTGTAGTTTTTACGGCTTCGACACTATTGCCTAAAGTTGCGATCGCGCAGTCAGGTACTCAGATCAGTCAAGCTAATCAATCTGAATCTGGTTATAAAAAACAACTAGATAAGCTTTTAAGAGATGGCTATACACAACTAGAAGCTAAGAATGTTAGTGATGCAATCATAATTTATCAACAGGCTCAACAATTTACCCATCTTCAAAAAAACACATTTGATGAGTCTCGCATTCTCGGAATATTGGGTAGAGTTTATGATTTCGATGGGCAGTATTCAGCATCAGAAAAAGCTTATCAAGAAGGAATTGAATTATTGAAGAATAGTCTAAATACTCTTGATTCTTCAGAGCAACGGTTTCATGATCTTCGTTTACAAGTTTCTTTGTTTACTGGCTTAGGCATAACCTACAAAAAAATTGGCGAATTTACCAAAGCTACTGAAAAATTGAAGTTAGCAATTTCTCTATCCCAAAGTCTTGAGTTTTCTAAAGCACAGCAATCTTATCTAGAACCTCGCTTTGAATTAGCAAATGTTTATAAAAATGATCGTAAATACAAAGAGTCGATTATCTTATATCAAGAATGCTTAGCTTTAATTCGCAGAACAGGCGATCACGAAAAAGAAGATATTGCCTTAACCGCTTTGGGTAATGCGTATTTGTTGATGGGAGATATCAAACGCGCCCAAGAATCTTATGCTTTAAAGACTAAATCTTCAGGTTTTTCTAAGTCTTTAAGCTCTCAAGCATTGAAACTAAGTGATGCATCAGAATTAGACTCAATCAATAACACTTTATCAGGACTAGATGCTCTTCTACAAAAAACTGTTCCCTTGCTACAGAAAACTAGCGTAGAACTTCTCCGAATGTATGTTTTAGTATCTAGTGATTCAAGATTTGATGTGATTAGGAAGTTGGGAAATACAATGGCTAACGCAAGTCAACAGATTAATAGTATGTCTATTGCCCTTAGACAAGGCGATATCTTTTCGGCATTTAGCTTTGTCCAAAGTCTTGATGACGTAATGACTCAGCTAACTGTATATGATAAAGAGATGGATATTCTGATGAAGAATGTCCAAAATCATCCAGAAGACTACAAAGTGCTGACTCCTGAAGTTCTTCGGTCAATGCAAGAAGTTTCTAATAATCTCAATCAATTAAATCAAGAGTTTGTCGGCAAGTCAAAAAAAAACTAGGTAAATTTAATGCTTTGAGGTTACTTCATGAAAATTTTAAATTAAAGCAATCTGAAAACAAACCGTTAATACCTCAGTTTGAAGAACTTTTTGAAACTATTGAGCGCAATTCTAGTACAACCTTTATTAACAAAACACAAAATGAATTAGTAATCGACAGGCAATCAAAGGATGTTCTTGCTATAGGTCAAACAGTGAATCGTTTAGGTTGGGGTTTTTATGTTGCAAAAAGTTATCTTAAGGCTGAACAATCTTTATTAGAGGCGATCGCAATCTGGGAAAAGTTGCGCGTTGGCTTGGAAGACAAAGAATCCTATCGCATCTCATTATTTGAAACCCAAACTGATACCTATCAAGCCTTGCAACAAGTACGCATCGCCTTGCAAAAGTATCCTGAAGCCTTGGAAGCAGCCGAACAAGGACGAGCAAGGGCATTTGTAGCTTTACTTTCAGCAAAATTAAACAGCGATCGCATTCAGCAATATACAGAGCCAAAAGTCACGGCTCAACAACTGCAACAAATTGCGCGTGAGCAAAAGATCACTATTGTCTCCTACTCATTGATTATCCCCAAAGTAATCGGAGCCGCCAGTCCATCACGCGGTAATTCGCAACTTTATGTTTGGGTGATATCCCCCGATGGAGAGATTAACTTCCGAACCTTAGATTTACAAACATGGGAAATTGCCAATGGCAAATCTCTGACAGAAATTATTCAAAAGTTACAAGAGCGCTTGTCTAGTCCTACTGGCAGATATAGAGGTGCAAACCCAAGAGCAGCAATGCCAGAGATTGATGACTCACCCGAAGAATTGCGATTACTGTATCAGTTACTAATCAAACCCATTGAGCCGTTTCTTCCCAAAGATGCAGCAGCAAAAGTTGTATTTGTACCTCATGACGCATTATTTCTTGTGCCTTTTGCCGCCTTACGCGACTCATCTAAAAAATATTTGATTGAGAAGCATACAATTTCTTATTCTCCTTCGATCCAGTTACTCGAAGCTACCGAGAAATTACGCGATCGCCCTAAAGGAACTGGATATCTGATTATTGGTAATCCTAAAAATAGTCTTGCAAATTTGGGTAATGCTGAAATAGAAGCCAATGCGATCGCGCAATTACTCAACACCACTGCAATTATTGGTAAAGACGCAACTAAAGCCCAAGTCCTTAACAAAATTTCTAATTCAAAAATTATCCACTTCGCAGCTCATGGTAAGTTTGATGATCAAAATGGATTGAATGGCGCGATTGTTTTTGCCAACGATATCGCTCTCACAGCCGAAAATATCTTAGAACTAAATCTTAAAGCTAATTTAGTCGTCCTCAGTGCTTGCAATACTGCCAAAGGCAAAATTACAGGTGATGGTGTCATCGGTTTATCTCGCGCTTTTGTTTTGGCAGGCACACCGAGCGTTGTTGTCTCGCTTTGGTCTGTCCCCGATGCACCGACAGGAAAGTTAATGGTGGAGTTCTATCGCAATATCCAAGATGGTAATGATTATGCTAAGTCCTTACGTCAAGCGATGCTATTGACAATTCGAGACAATCC
>JAYTWB010000138.1:0-2018 GCA_043743655.1 Cyanobacteriota bacterium
CTAAAAACTAGCGTCAATAAAAATAAACCCAGAACTGCTAAAACGATCGCTGGACCAGAAGGCAAATTTAGATAGTAACTAGCATATAAACCGATCACACTCGCGCAAACACCCAGACCAGACCCCACAAAAATCATCTGGTGCAGTTCCTTTACCAACAAATAAGCCGTAATCGCTGGCCCCACTAATAGCGACACTACTAACACCACGCCCATAGTTTGCATACTTGCAATAATCGTCAAAGTTACACCCGCCATCAAACCCAAATAGATCAGATTTACAGGCAAGCCCAAAGCTTGCGCGCCAATGCGATCAAAAGTATAAAAAAGTAATTGTTTATAAAATATAGCGATCGCAGTTAAAACAATCACCGTAATTATGCCCGCCCGCATCGTGTCAGTTAGCGAAACGCTAAGAATATCGCCAAATAAAAAGCCATGCAGATCAATTTTGATTTTCAGCAATGAAATCAACAAAATACCAATCGCAAAGAAACTTGAAGAGGTCAATGCCATCGCCGCATCAACTTTTATGCGAGTTTGCGATCGCAACCATGCAATCAGAAAAGCACTCCCAATCCCCGATATAAATGCACCGATCGCAACATCGATCTTATAAAAAAAGGCGATCGTCATGCCTGGCATGACTGTATGTGTCATCACATCTCCCAGCAAAGCCATGCGCTGCACAATCAAAAAGCAACCGATCGCAGGACAAATAATGCCTGCTAACCCACCCGCGATCAAAGCATTTCGCATAAATTCTAGGGCAAGCGGCTCAGTGATCCATTGCCAAATTGGAAGTTGGGCAAGTAGTGGCGTGAGTGTTTGCATAAATATCAAAGCTAATTATTGAGTGAGATATATAGTGTCAAATTAGATTTATAGCTAAGGTTTTGGAGCAAGAACTGGATTACTTGTGCCTTCTCCACAGAAGAAAGCTCTAGTAGCTGGGGTTGTAATTCTTTTAAAGTCATTGCTCTAGCCTCTTGTTGCTAATGCTTCTATCACTATATTAATTCTCTATTAATTTTGTCATACGCGATCTCTGTGAATTGCTTTTAACCATTTAGCTTTTAACCACTTAGTATTTTGGGTAACTAAGCAAGCCTGTCGAAAAGATGTAATAATTTGTTACAAGAATTACTATGCGATCGCTCACAAACCGAGCAAAAAAAGCCCGATCAAATTTATGGAACCAGAACTAACTGTTACAGAAGCTAGTCCAGAAATAATCACTCCAGATATAGAGGATGAGCTACATCGCCATGAATGTGGCGTATGTGGATACATATACGAACCATCTATGGGCGATGTTAAGCGCAATATCCCTAGCAACACTGCATTTGAAAGCATTGCCGCAGATTGGCGCTGTCCTGTCTGTAATGCTAAGAAAAAAGTATTTGCCGATATTGGTATTGCTGCTAAGCCTTCTGGGTTTACCGAAAACTTAGGATATGGGTTTGGCGTTAATGTTCTCACGCCTGGGCAAAAAAACCTGCTCATATTTGGCTCTTTAGCGCTAGCCGTAATTTTCTTTATTAGCCTTTACGCTCTAGATTAACTTATTTATTTAGTATTATCTTTTACAAATTTCACAGATTTTTTATGAATAAAAGCATTAAACGCTTTCTTACTTCGTTCTCACTTTGTATCCTACTAACTTGCGGAGGACTATTTGGTGCAGGAATGCCAAAGGCTGAGGCAAATCATGGCAACTGGCACAAAGTCGATCTGCCTGTAGCAATCACACCGCTTGACTTGTGGTTTGACAAAGCTGAGCCTAATCATGGCTGGCTAGTTGGCACTGACGCGACTTTGTTGGAGTCAATCGATGGCGGTAATACTTGGGAAGAGCGCAAACTCGATCTTGGCGACAGCGTTTATCGGTTTTCATCAGTGAGCTTTTCGGGTAATGAAGGCTGGATCACGGGTCAGCCCAGCCTATTGCTGCATACAACTGACTCGGGTAAATCTTGGTCACGAATTGGACTTAGCTCTAAGCTCCCTGGCGATCCC
>JAYTWB010000139.1:0-21330 GCA_043743655.1 Cyanobacteriota bacterium
CTCAAGATCAAATCGAGTTCTCTGATCAGCTAAAAGCAAGATTTGGCGCGAGATTTGATATTTTTGACATCACGCGTACAGGCACGGTTGGGACTGACAAAAACTCATATAATCGCACTCCTTCGGCTTTGAGCTATCAGGCTGGACTGGTCTATCAACCCAGTCGTGAGATTTCTCTATATGGCGGCATCTCGAAGAACTATTTGGCAGCACTCTCCACTGAAGGCACAACATCTGTTTTTGATCCACCCGAAAGTGCGTTGCAGTATGAACTAGGCGCAAAAACAGAACTATTTGATGGCAAGTTAGCATTTAATCTCGCCTTTTTTGACATCACTCGTGAGAACTTTATCATCACGATCAACGATGTTCGCCAGCCGATTGGCGCACAAAAGACGCGCGGAATGGAACTAGATTTTAGCGCCAAACCTGTTGATGGCTGGAATCTCTATGGTGGATTGTCACTCTATGATGCGAGACTAACCAACCTGCCAAATACCCGCATCTTTGAAGGCAATCGTCCAGTTGGTGTTCCTAATGCAGCAGCGTCCCTTGGCACAAGCTATGAGATTCAATCAGGAGATTTCAAAGGTTTAGGAATTGGTGGTGGATTGACTCATCGCGACAATATCTTTACGACTAACGATAATCGGCGATCGCTTCCTGCTTACACAACTCTAGATTTAGTCTTGTTCTATCGCCAAAAGACTTTTGAGGCGCAGTTGAATTTTTATAATGTCACTAATACTGAATACTTCCGCAATGGCTCAAATGGTGGTGGTTTACCTGGTACACCGTTTAATGTCGCGGCAACTGTTGGATTCAAATTTTAATCCTCAATAGTTCTAATCCTAAGTAGCTCTAATCCTAAATAGTAGTAGGGTGGACAATGTCCACCCTATTTATCCACCACACAAGAGGAGTACCCAACATGATCAAATTACGCAAGTGGGCTTTTGTAATACACCGATATATTGGCTTGGTGGTTGGGTTAGTCCTGATCATTATTGGTCTGACTGGAAGTGTGCTTGTTTTTCAAAGAGAAATAGATGCTTTTGTAATTAGCCAAAGATTTGGTCAGGTTATAGTTCCAGAAAATCGCACATTAGTGCCAGTGGAATTAGTGCTGCAACAAGTCAAAGAAAAGTTTAAAGATCAACTAAAAACATCTGTAAGAGCGATCGCTATTCCCACTGAGCCGTATAAACCTTATGTAGTAACGATCCAATCCAAAGATAATAGTTTGACTCAGGTATATGTTAATCCTTACTTGGGCGAGATTATGGGCATCCGCGATCGCGAAACTTCTTGGATTGGGATCACTTTAAATTTGCATAACAAGTTGCTAGCAGGAAAAACTGGTGAAGCGATCGCGGGTTTTGTGGCGTTGTTTTTATTTATTCTCTGTATCACTGGAATCGGCTTGTGGAAAGGCTGGCGCAAGTTAGGACAGGGTTTTAAGATCGCATGGACTGCTAATCCCATGCGCTTAAATCTAGATGTTCACCATGTTTTGGGAATTGTGACTGTGGTATTTTTGACAGCGATCGCTTTCACTGGCTTTTGCTGGAGTTTTTCTGATCAAACTAAGCCGATTATTTATGCAGCAACTTTTACGCCAGAACCTGCCAAATTGATATCTAAGCCGATTGCCAAGCAACCTGCTCTCGGTCTAACGACACTTCTTGAAAAAGCAGATGCAGTCTTCCCAAATACTACGACCACATTCATCACTTTCCCTCAGAAATCAAATGAAACGATACGAGTTTTTAAGAAACAGGCTCAAGAATCTGGAGAGAGGGGGAATACGCGCATCTGGCTCGATCAGTACTCTGGCAAAGTTTTACAAATACAAGATGGATTAAACTTATCCAGAGCTGAGATGGTTTTTAGTTCTTTTGCACCGATGCATTACGGTACTTTTTGGGGCATGCCTACGCGGATTCTATATATATTTGTCGGTCTCTCACCTCTAGTTCTATTGCTCACAGGCGCAAATATGTTCAAGATTAGAAAATTTGGTAAATCGCGGAAGCAAGAAGTTAGAGCATTGGCAGCAGTCCAAAATAAAGAAGAAGAATCTCAAATCCATTAACTAATCTCTGGCATGGCTTACTTAATTGTAATTAATAGTTGTAATTAGTAGTCACCATCCACTAGGAGCTAGATCGAATAATCGAGAGGGAATGACTTGGCATCTTTTGGCTCAATATGCACATATTGCTGTGGTTGCAACTTCAACTCATCAAAGCGTTCACGAGTCAAGTGAGCAGTCAAAATCTGTCCATCGCCCAAGACTAACTCGGCTTGGACTTCCCAGCCTAGATGGATCAGTCGAGTGATGCGTGCAGAGATAGAAGTGTTAGTTGCTTCTGTATCGATCATGATATCGCGAGGACGGATGTAAACATCATCGCTAGCTTGATGTTTGTGGATTTCATGGAACTCACTAACGCGATCGCGATTAGCAGGTAAGACATTGACAGGACCAATGAAACTCATCACAAATGGCGTAGCGGGATTGTCGTAAACCTCGGCGGGCGTGCCAATTTGCTCTATTTTACCTTTGTTCATTACCACGATTACGTCTGAGACTTCCATCGCTTCTTCTTGATCATGGGTGACAAATACACTGGTCACATGGACTTCATCATGGAGGCGGCGCAACCATGCCCGCAGTTCTTTGCGGACTTTAGCATCTAGCGCTCCGAATGGTTCGTCTAGGAGCAGGACAGTCGGCTCAACCGCAAGGGCGCGCGCCAGAGCCACTCTCTGGCGCTGACCACCCGATAGTTGTGAGGGATAGCGATTGCCGAGTCCTTTGAGCTGGATTAGTTCTAGTAATTCTTCTACGCGATCGCTGATTTTTGCTTTCGGTTGTTTGCGAATCTCTAGTCCGAAGCCAATATTTTGACGAACGGTCATATGCTTAAAGAGGGCATAATGCTGAAATACAAAGCCAATATTGCGATCGCGGACATCTTGATCGGTGGCATCTTTACCCGTCAGAAAAATTTTGCCGCGATCGGGAGTTTCTAAGCCAGCAATCATTCTTAATAAGGTCGATTTTCCTGAGCCAGATGGTCCCAAAAGAGCCACTAATGAACCAGTTTTGACTTCAAGATTGATATTGTCTAGAGCTGCAAAATCACCAAACTGCTTACTTACATTTTCTACAACAATGCCCACGTTGCCCTTACCTCAAATTGTCTTGTAATAATCTACGATATGGCTTCCATAAATCTACAGTTAGCCTATGTGTTTACCGTTGATTAAATATAGTCACATATTACAGTATTTCGAGTTTAATTAAAGCCACAAAAAAGGGGTAATGCGAAGCTAGCTTCCTCTTTTTTAGCTTTAATTACGATTTATCGCTACAGTAAATATAAACAACACCGACAAACTATCAAGAAATTGTGGCTTGCTTTCAAGAATACCTGTAATTCATCCTCCTAATTTATATCTATGAGATCAACTCCATTTATTCCGAGCGCCGTATTTATACTTACTCTGGCTCTGCTAGGTTGGGGATATTTTCGTTCTCGCAAGTTTGGCAAGCTGGGGCTGCTATCTTGGCTACAATTTGTGGCGCTGATGTCACCCTGGCTAGTTTATTTTGGCTTGTTTGTCTGTGGTGTTTTTATGAATTTCACCGCATTATTGTTTTTATTAATTAGTTCCACGATCGCTTATGTGGCGATCGGCAATCAATTGCGAAAAGTCGCGGAGTTGGAAAGATTAGCTAACGAGCAGCAACTTAAACAAGATATCAACGCCAATAATCTGCCCAATAATGAATCTCATAGTGCGTCCAATAAATTAGCCGTTAATGGGTCAACTGGGCTAGCCATGCCGCAGGGGAAGGCGCGACCTAACATTTTTCCAGCTCTACCCGCAGACGATATGAAGCTGATTCAGGGGATTTTTGGGATTGAGACTTATTACGTTACCGAGACTATTCCTTACCAAGAGGGGGCGATTTTTAAAGGAAATTTGCGTGGTGAGCCTGATGTCGCTCATGCGCGCCTGTCCCAAACATTGCGCGATCGCCTTGCTGATAAATACAATCTCTTCTTGGTTGAAGGACAAGATCGTAAGCCTGTGGTGATTGTGATGCCCAGCAAAATCTATGCTTTTGACGATAATACAATTCCTCAAAAAGTATTGATTGCCATATTGATATTTGCTAATGGTTACACAGCTTTGAGTTTGGGCGGGCTAGTTGCAGGGATACCCGTAATCCAAACGCCTCAAGAATATTTAGTTGGTCTGCCATTTGCGCTAGGACTAGGATTGATTTTGGTAATCCGCGAGATTGCCATGCGACTAATGGCTAGTAATTACAAAGTCAAAATGAGTCTGCCATTTCTCTTACCTTCATCTCAACTAGGCTCATTTGGTGCGTTCAGTCGAATGTTGTCGCCATTGCCAAACCGTGCCGCCCTGTTTGATATTGCGATCGCCCCTGCTCTAGCAAGTGGACTATTATCTTTGATGCTGTTGCTAGTCGGTTTACGATTGTCCGCGATCGGGATGGGCAGTATTGACATTCCTAGCCAAATTTTCCAAGCATCAGTCTTAGCAGGAACTTTAGCAAAACTATTTCTTGGCAATGCCTTACAACTCAGCTTTATTTCGATTCATCCTTTAGTGATTTTGGGCTGGCTCGGCTCGGTGATTACGGCGCTAAACTTGATGCCAGCAGGGCAGCTAGATGGTGGACGGATTGTCCAAGCGATCTATGGCAGACGGACTGCTAGTTCGACCACTATCTTGACCCTGATTTTCTTAGTGATTGCGACTGTGATTAATCCACTTGCACTTTATTGGGGCGGACTAATTTTAATTTTATTACGCGATCTAGAACGCCCGATGCTCAATGAACTTTCAGAACTTGATGGCGATCGCGAAGCGTTAGGGATTGTCGCCTTGTTCTGGATGTTGATAACCTTGCTACCGCTCACGGCTGGAGTCGCTGAGCGTCTGGGCATCGGTAGCAGCAGCGGACTTCTCCCTTAAATTAAAAAACAAAGAGCCATAAAACGGCACGAAGTGCCGTTTTATGGGTTGGAGTAGTTTTAGAAATCATCTTCGTAACTGTTGCTACCACCGCTTGCCGCTTCGTTGTCTTTGCGAGAGCCAAGTAGTTCGAGACGATCAACTCGAATGACAGGTTTTTGACGTTCATCGCCTGTGGAGCGATCGCTCCAGCGATCAAATTTGAGCGAGCCTGAGATACCAATTAAGCTGCCTTTTTTGACATAGTTAGCGGCGACTTCGGCAGTTTTGTCCCAGACTTCTAGGTCAAACCAATCAGGTGGTTCATCGCGGTTGCTAGTGTTGCGATTGACTGCGATCGCGAAGTTGCAAACCATTTTGCCAGACTCAAAATGTTTGACCTCAGGATCGCGTCCTGCTCGTCCAACGAGATGAACTTTGTTTAGAGTCATACAACCAACCTCAAAATGTTTGTGTTCTCACTTTATTTTACATTTTTTTAGATTTCTTCTGTGATCTGTAAGCGAATTGTCCTTCCTGACTGGTCATTGCCAATCTGGACGGCGACAGTGTTACTCGCGAGCGCATCAAGAGAATTGAGTAAATCTAATAAATGTGGTGTACTTGCGCCCGCTTCTACATATAACTGATCAGCCGATGTGGAAACTCGCTTCCAAGTGGTGTAGAGTTTGGCGATCGCTTGTTCGAGTTGTGAGGCTTGGCTAACCAGATCAGAGGCGAGTTTGAGACAGCCAATCCGTAATGATTCTTCGAGAGCAAGATCAATATTAACGGAACGCTGGGCGATCGCTTGGACTTGATTGGTGTTCGATAAATATTTGGTCAGCCTCTGAGCATCAGCGGTGACGAGTTTGATATTATCGAGGTCAGAGCCATCAGCGATCGCTTGTTTGAGCGGCTTTTGATAAGCTTCTGGCAACTTATCGATTTCGCGAACCAATGGCGCGACATAGCGAGTGGGAATCGTGTGCGCGGCAACTTTCTCTTTGAGATCATCAGGAAGATGATCAGAACTCATTGTTGTCCATTCATCTGAAAGCTGTCGCACTTCACGGCGAGTGATCTTCTCTCCATTTTTCGCCGCCTCGACAATCAATTGCTGGACTTCAGCCGAGGCTTGGGAAGTTTCCAAAAATGCCCGCTTACTAAATTGCCGAATATCATCTGCATCTAGCTGACCATCAGCCATCAGCGTATCGGCACTATTAGCCAGTTGAATCCACGCATAGGCTTGAGATTTACTGATTTCTCGTTCTTGCAACCATTTTAAAAATCCTGTACCACGACCTTCTCCATTCATCTTTTCGCGATCGCGTACAGTTCTTAAAATCTTGCCACGCCAAATATCTGTCTGCAAATCAAAGCGATCGCATACCTGCCAAGCTTGATCCACTTCAGCCAAAAACTGCCCTTCGGCAAGTGCTTGATCATCAGGATCAGGCAGAGAAAATTCAGTTAGATCATCAAGACTGGCTAAAGCTTCATTTGTGATAGATTCGATCGATATAGACGTAGGTACAGATTCGCCAATTAATTCACTAACAGACACAGGCAACCTTTTTTAGATATAGATGTTTAGTAGGGCAGTACCCATATTAAACTAGCGAATTTGAAAATTGATGAACAGGCAACTTAAAAAGGTGAGCTGAGCAGTCAACAAAAACATGTAGATGACTGCCCGTTTTTGGAAAATCGTCAAAATCAAGCCGATCGCTTTGAGGTCGATCGTGGGACCAAAGACTAAGAAGGCTAACAGTGATCCACCTGTAAAAGTGGCGGCGAATGACAACGCAAAAAACGCATCAACAGTCGAGCAGATCGATACGAGTGCAGCCAAAGCCATCATCGCCAAAATCGAGCTAACTGGTCCCTGTCCCAGATTGAGAATAATATCGCGCGGAACCCAGACCTGAATTACCGCGGCGATCGCACTGCCCATGATCAAAATCGCCCCTAATTCACGCATCTCGGCAAGCGTATTATCGAGCAGCATATTTAGTCGATCAGGCAAAGACTTATTGACAGCTTGATTTCTGGCTGAGGCATAAGCCAAATCTAAAGGCTGACTGCGATCTTCACCTAAAAAGAATGTCCCAATCATTACGACCTCCGCCTTGACCCTCGGTGTCGGTAAAGCGATCGCAATATTTGGCTGCAAAATCGCGCGAACATCTTTTTGAGAGCTAAATATCATCGCCACAATCACCGCATTAGCCAGCGAAAGTACCACGCGCAACACCGCAATTTCTGGCTGATCGCGAAAAGCTGTCCAAGTTGCCCAAATCACAACAGGATTGATCGCGGGAGCCGCTAGCAAAAAACTCACCGCCACTGAGATCGGCGCACCTTGAGAGATCAATCGCCTTGCTACAGGCACATTGCCGCATTCACAAACAGGAAACATAAATCCTAATAAGCTACCTGCTAATGCACCCAAAAACGGATTTTTGGGCAATATTTTAATAAGCTTACGCTCATCGACAAATATTAGTAAGACTCCCGAGAGCAGAACCCCCATCATCAAAAATGGAATCGCTTCAACAAGCAGACTCAAAAATAAAGTAAAGGCGCTGAGAAGTTGGTTCATAGGTGCGCTCAAATTAAGCGCTCAAATTTTTGATTATGGACTAAAAGATTATAAATGCTTAGACGTTTTAAAAGTTTTTGGGGACTCTTCTTTTAGAATAGAGTGTTAATACAGCTAAACTTTAGTTTGTTGCATGGGTGACGGGACTACACCACGAATTACCGCTCAATAGGACAGCCGCCATGACCGCACAAGAACCGCAATTACCCGTCAATTCCAAAAGCCCTAACGCTTCTAAAATTACACCACCCAAATTTGAAGACTATCGGATTCCTGCCTCACCTGGTTATGCAATCTCTCAAGATCGTCATATTATGTCAGCTCCCGATTTGGGGGGGCAGTCAGCGATTTTGGCTGAGTTTGATGCGGCGGGTCGTTCGGAGCAATTTTCAGCAGCTTTACAAAAAGTGATTCGTTGCCGTGACAATGTTGTGCCTGCATTACTAGAGCGTTTAGAAACTGACGATGTGGCACTCTCCAAAAAAGCCGCGATCGCCCTCGGATATTTGCGATCGCCTCTAGCGATCGCGCCCTTAATCAAAGCAACCGAGCAGCCACAGCGCCAGATTCATTGGCAAGCTGCTGCCGCCCTGAGTTGGATCGGCAGTGCTGATGCGATCAACGCTTTAGTCAGATTATTACAAAAGCATCCATCGATCCAAGTCCAAGCCGCAGTCGCAAAATCGCTAGCCCGCGCTAGTTTACCTGCGGTATCGCCCTTAGTCGAAGCTTTAAAACATAGTGACGCGATGGTTAAAGTACATGCGGCTCACTCACTAGGTCAAATTAGTTCACCCCTCGCGCTCACGAGCTTAATTGAGGCTCTTGATCACAGTAGTAAATCAGTTCGTTTTGAGGCTGCTTGGGCATTAGGACAGATTAAATCCCCTTCATCGGCTAAAGCCCTAGCCAGTTTGCTGACTGACAATGATATTAGCGTGCAGTCTCAGGCGGTTCAATCACTTAAAAATATTGGTGTTTCGGCAATTTCAGCCGTGGCAAAAATGCTGAACACGCCTTCTAGTCATACTCGCAGTGTCGCAGCTCGGACTTTAGGACAAATTGGGATGGAAGAAGTGGTGCCACTGCTGGCTAAAGTGCTGCGAGATGATGAATATGCCTATGTGCGCTGTGATGTGGCGTTGGCATTGGGGGAAATCGGAACCCATGATGCTGTGTTTTATCTTTCGCAATCTCTTAAAGATGCCGATCGCTCGGTTCGCAATGCCGTTTTAAGGGCTTTAGCACAAGTAAATTCACCCGAAGCTCAAGAGATTCTACACAACGTTAGGCATACAGTATCAATACCTCATTATTCTGTATCGAATATTAGAGATTTTGGCGAAGATTCGGATTTTACAACTATTCAAGGCTAAATATCAACAATTGAAAGGTGGCGCGCTGCCTCTCAATTGTTGGTGGAGAGAAATAATTTTATGAGTACAGGTCGATTGATTATCCAGTTAGGGCTTGCTGCCTATATTTTGTTTACGTTACTGCCCGATAGCAGCACACAGATGGTGTCTTTCCCCTATGTGTTGCTGTGGCAAATGGGACTGCTATGTTTGGCGATCGCGGGTTTACTAAATCTCTGGCGGCGCGAAAAACCATTTTATTTATTAGGTAATGGCTTTGACTGGGCGATCGGCTCTGGATTTGTGACGCTGTGCTTATCAACGATGCTTTCGCAGTTTCCTAATCAGGCGATGTGGTATAGCCTGACTGCATTTGGCTATTTCATGGCGCTATATGTGACTAATAACTTTTTGCATAATCCTAATAGAGATGAGGGGCATAGCCCCTCATCTCTATTAGATTCTAAGATTTTGCAGTTTTTTGGTTGGCTAGGATTAGCGGTAATTATTGAAAGCTTGTTGTTATGGACAACTCAGTCATGGCTGCCACAACTAGCTCAACTTGCTAAGCTCAATCAATGGGGGCTAAATCTTAGTTATGACTTCTCGGACTTGCAGTCGCGCAATGGATTTCCGATGGGACATCAAAATTATGTGGCGGGATTTTTGATGTTGGTTTTGCCGATTTTTGTGGTTTTGGCGATTTCGACAAAAAAAATCTGGCGATCGCTATGGTTGATGGCGATCGCGTTAGGGTTGTTGGACTTGTATACCACCAGTTCACGCGGCGGATTTTTGGGGCTGGGAGTGATGGTTTTATATGGGATTGTGGTGACTTTATGGCGCAATCGAGGCAATCGCTGGCTGGTGATGTTGACGGGTGGTGGCGCGATCGCTTTATTTAGTTTTTTGATTGCCGCAAATAATCGCTTGCGATCGCTAATCTCAGCCATGATTAGCACTCCTGCTAATCCCACACAAGGCTCAGGAGAATTATTGTTTAGAGCGATCGCTAGTGATGTCGGTTGGCGAATTGGCTTAGATCATTGGCTATTTGGGGCAGGGGCAGGTTCGGCAATCATGCTCTATCAACAATATCGTCCAGAATGGGCAGGGCGAGAAGCAGAACTTCTATTTCAGTTACATAGCACGCCTTTCCATATGTGGGCTGAGCTTGGTATTGGGGCGGTAATTACTTTTGTGTTTTTATTAGTAGCGATCGCGAGTTTGTTTATTAGGTTACATAAGTCTCCTAGTTGGCAAGCTAATTCGCAGGATCAAGCGATCACCTATGGATTATTTGGCAGTTTGCTGGGCTATGGAATACTCGCCATTACCGACTATCAGCTTGATGTCCCAGCGATTAGTGGTGGTTTAGTGATTGTGTTGGCGAGTCTGGCTTATTTGGGACAAATACATACCCATGAATTGATCACGATTGGCTATCACAAGCAGCCGAGGATTTGGTTGGCGAGCTTGGTTACGGTTTATCTAGTCGGGGCGATCGCATGGCTAGTTCCCGTTAATATTGCTTGGCAAGCATCTAGCGTAGGGTTTATCTATCTCTCAACCGCCAGAGCCGATTTAGCAACCTTAAAACCAGAAAATCTACCCGAAGCGATCGCTACAATCAACAAATTTCAAGATCGCTTAAAACTTGCCAATCAATTTGCCAATTGGGAACCTTACTATCCTTATCAATTAGGATGGAACTTAGCTGAACTTGCGATTAACTATCCCGATTTACCACAATCACAAACATGGCAGACAGATGGCTTACTATGGATGAAAAAGGCGATCGCCCTAAACCCTAATAACGAAGCTGGTTATAATGCCTCAGCATGGCTAAGTTTGCGTCAAAATTCTCCCAGTTCTATTCAAGAAGCCGAGACTTATTTTCGCCGTGGCTTAGAACTCATCCCACTAAAGCGATCGCTTTATTTTGGCTTAGGTGTAAGTCTATTGCGTCAAGGCAAAACTACCGAAGCGATCGCCGCGATGACCACTGAAGTTATTAACGATCCAATTTTTATTACCAGTCCGATTTGGACTGAGGGAATATTTCAGCCGCTCTATCCGCAAGTAATCGCCAGTCTGGAACGCTTCTATCTTAATGATTCTAATAAATCCTTAAATCTTGCCGCTCTCAAATGGTGGAATGGGAATCCTAATGCAGAACTCAAGCAAACTAAAAATCCGACAGCGATATTGTTAGCAAATGCGATCGCCAATGACACCGTTGCTTTGCGATCAGTCAAGCAAAATCCGCAATCCCCAGCCGAAATGGTGGTTTCGGCGTGGCTAAATCCTAACCAGCGTGAGAAATTGCTAGAACGTGCCTATGTATTTGCTAGCAGCAGTCTGCCCGATGAGCGATCAGCGGCGATAGTTCGCGCCATGAGCGATCGCATGACTCAGTTTACAAGTTTTGATGATTGGTTGCGCCAACCCTTACCGCCAAATAGCCCGCTAGCAATCAACTATCGCCGACAAAGACTGGGTTTCAATGTGGTTAGTCGCCATATGGATGGAGCCACGCCTCTTGATTTTTTTGGTGTTCGCGATCGCGCTGAGATATCGCTATTCTTTAAAGATTTATTCTCTTGACGCATCGCATAGACTTCTAAGCAAATCGTTTCAATCAGTTTTAGCGCTGAGTATCGCACTTGAGTGCAAAGCTACTGCTCGTTTCTCAAGTCAGCAATTTCTTGCAAGCTAAGCCCAGTTGCACGACCGATAGCATCATCATCAAGCAAAGCTAAAAATTGCTTAGCCATTTCTAGCTTTGCTTCCCTTCGCCCCTGCTCCACTCCTTCCTCCAGCCCTTCTTTTCTCCCTTCCTCTAATCCTTCTTTTCTCCCTTCCTCTAATCCTTCCTCCAGCCCTTCTTTTCTGCCTTCTTTCAGTCCTTCTTTTCTCGATTTGATCGCTATATTTCGCTGATCATGAATAAAGATTGCTTGATGTTCAAACTCATCTAACTCCTCACGGGTGAGATTACCTTGCTTGGCAAATTCAAAGGCTTGCTTGATTTCTGGAACTATATTCATACTCTCAGGCACAATCTCTAACTCCCTAGCATGTTTGAGAAAATACAACCATTTGTCAGTTAAGGTTTCGAGATCGTCAATAGTTTTATGAAATTTTGGCAACTCGACAAACACCAACTCTAGATCGTAAATAGGATAATTAACCAGAAAGTCTCTCTCTTTTAAAATGAACCGAGAAGTCAATTGATTGATTTCTGGAAACATCTCAAAATCGGTAATCGTCAGCGCTATCACAGGATTAAGGATTGTATAGTCGTCCCCAACACCCAGTTGAATGGAATAAGTTTTCGCAGCATTATAAAGAATGCGTTTCTCAAAGCCTTCGACATTCAAGACCTGCATTTCGATAATTACAGTCGTCTCATTATCGAGCGTGGCTTTGACATCTAGATAAGTATCTTTAACGCCTCGAATTCGCGGTGCTAAATAAGGATTGAGAATGATTAATTGCCTAATCTTATCCTCACCATTGTAGAGAATGGCGTTGAGAAAACTGATCAAAACATCATGGCTTTGCTCAGAGCCAAATATCTTTTTGAATGCAAAATCAGTTTTAGGATTAATAAATCGCATCTGTTTTAGCTGAAGTTTATCTCAATTAATTTTAGCATTCTCGATCTCAGATATTCTCAGCAATATATTTCGCAATCCTTGCCGAAGCTCCCGTCTCACCCATCCGCTCTTCACCATTGCGACCAACTTCTTGAAAATAATCAGGGTCTTGCAAAATCTCATGGAGAACATCAGCAACCTGAGCAGGCTTGTCTATGAGATTAATCGAGCAACCTAATAAATCCGCTTGATCCTCCGCAAACTTACGCGTAAATTGAGGGCCATTTCCAGCGATCGTGATTACAGGTTTACCCAAACCAACCATTTGCTCAGTCGCAGTTCCAGCCATTGCTAAACCCAAGTGACACTGATGCAAGCAATCGCCAAAGCCTTCTTTTAATAAAATCAATCGCGCGTTCTGGACTTTAAATGTAGTTTCATCAAGACGTAGCCAACCTTTTTGAATGATGCTCTGTCCGATGATTTCGATGTCTAAGTCGGGTGCGATCGCCACTAAAAAATGCACATTATGCGGAATCGTCCGTGAGACAACTTGAGCGCATAGCATCAAAGTCATCCAATTTTCATAGGCTTCAGGCGATCGCGAACCAGGCAGAATCGCCACCGCCCACTCGTCTTCACCAATGCCAAAATCGATCCCTGTCGCGGCAAGTCCATCCATCATCGAGTTGCCCAGATAGATCGCAGGCAGTTTAAAATCTCGGTTCAAGGTTTCGGCGGTGAGCAGATCGCGCACAAATATCGCTTTGCAGCGATCGCTGTTCATCAAGCTACGCTCCCATGGGAAAAAGATTGATCCACCGAATGGCTTTTTGACATTAGGCAAATAACCTTTGCGATCACGCCAAAAATATTCAGATTTCGCAGTCGCCACAAACACAAAATCGCAACCGTCAAACTTAGACGGCAACCATGCAAACAGCAAAGGCACAATGTCTCCCACTGCCAAAACCAATCGCATCTCCTCATTTCGTGTCCCTTTATTTCGGATTCCTTTGGGGCGATCACGCGACCAGTTCCACACAAATCCCAATTGTCTACGAGTCAGCCCCACCAACCCACTTTTAACATCACGCGCCAGTTGACGGCTATCCATCCGCACAAAGCCCCCTGATGGCATCGCTTGTGTGAACTGATCAGCGATCGCGATATTTGCTTTTGTATAGGCATGACCCACACCGACAAGTGGCAAAGCGATCGCCGAATGTCCTAATTTTTCTAGTTCAATGCAGATACGAGCCGCGATAATATCCTCGCCATGTCCGTTACTGATACACAAAATTTCCACGTCTTACCAAAAAGCTCTAATCTACAAGAGGGCTATTGTAACTTTAGTAGAGACTGCGACATTCTGCTTACTCATTGGGTCGGTATGTTAAGACAAAAAATTAGTTTTTATCTTGATGATCTTGCTACGCCAGTTGGCAAATTAATTAATATTGCGATCGCTTTGCTTGTACTTGCCTCAGCTACCAGTTTTGTCGCCCAAACTTATCCCATCGCCGAGATCACCCGCCACAGACTCACTTTGCTCGATGACATCATCCTCGGTGTGTTTGTGCTGGAATATTCCCTGCGGCTCTGGTGTGCCGAACAGAAGCTCAAGTATCTATTTAGTCTCTATGCGATCGTTGATCTCTTAGCGATTTTGCCATTCTTTTTAGGCGCGATCGATGTCACCTTTATTCGTCTACTCCGCTGGTTTCGGATTTTGCGGCTGATTCGCTTAGTGGAGTCAAGATCGCTATTTGCCAACAAGACTGAAGATATCGCCATTTTATTCAGGATTCTATTCACATTATTTGCCATCGTGTTTGTCTTTTCGGGCTTAGTTTACCAAATCGAACATCTCAGCAATCCCAAACTGAATAACTTTCTGGATGCTTTTTACTTTTCCATTTTTACGATGACGACAGTCGGCTATGGCGATGTCATGCCCATTTCTGACGCTGGTAAACTAACCACAGTTTTAATGGTTCTCACGGGTATCGCATTGATTCCTGTGCAGTTAGGAGAATTATTTAAGCGCTTGATTAAGACGGCAAATCAAAGCGATCGCCCTACTCCTAATGTCATGCAAGAGGTGATCTGCTCTGGTTGTGACTTATCATTTCATGATGTCGATGCTCAGTTTTGCAAGGCATGTGGAACCAAGCTCTAATTTGCTATGATTAGTTCTTCTAGCTTAAAATAAAATGCATATATGAGTGCATATATCAAAGTGCGTATAAGTATGCGTAAAGCAAAGTTTCAGTTTTTAGCTTCTACCTTACTGACCTTTTCGATGGTTCAGGCGATCGCCATCGGCTTGAGCGATCATCATCTCGATCAACAAGCTTACGCAAAAAGCAGCGCGGGACGTAGTAGTGGCGGTTCTTTCACTCGCTCATCCCCTTCTAATAGTTCCAAACCTTCGAGTCCACCACCTTCCTCAACACGAGACTCTTTTAGCTCCAGCCAATCACCAAATCAATCGCCAAGCCAGCCACCAAACAGGAACAATACTATTGTTGCTCCTGTAATCATCAATAATGACTCATCTCGTCCTTACAATCCACCATCTAACTCTTATCAATCAACAACTTCGAGCAACGCTAGTTCAAGTGGTTTACCTTGGTATGTCTGGTTAATCATTTTGCTGATGGGTGGAGCCGCTACTTACTTTATTATTCGGGCGCTCTTCTTTCATTCCAAATCTGGCTCTACTAGCGATTTGGGAAATGATACATTTACGATTAGCAAGCTCCAAGTTGCGCTCCTAGCTCAAGCTCGTGAAGTCCAAGCTAGATTAACTGAGTTGAGCCTTGAGGTTGATACAGATACCCCAGAGGGGTTAATGACCTTAATGCAAGAGTCAGCGATCGCCTTAATTCGTACTCCAGAAAATTGGACTCATGCCTCCACCAGTTCTCAATCTGTGCCTAGCAGTAAAGCTGAGGAGGTTTTTAACAAGCTTTCTTTTGCAGAACGCAGCAAATTTAGCGAAGAAACTCTAGTCAATGTCAGCGGCAGGGTGGCAAAACGGCAAGAAGCGATCGCTTCGCCAGACAAAGACCCATCGGCATATATTGTCGTCACCTTACTAGTCGGCACAGAGCATGACAAACCTCTATTTGGCGAAGTTAAAAATACACAAGATTTACAAAAAGCTTTAGAAGCGATCGCTTCTATTCCAATCAGTCATTTGTTGGTATTTGAGTTGTTATGGAGTCCACAAGCAGATTCTGATAGCCTCACTTATGATGAGTTACTAACGGAGTACAGCAACATGATTCAGATTTGAACAAATCCGTTATTCGTAAAGGAATTTCATGAATGTTACCGTCAAGCTTCGCCGCCAAGCTTCGCGCACTAGCGAACCCACCTATCAAACCTATCAAATCGCAGCCGATCGCGATCGCACAACTGTACTTGATGTATTAATCAAAATCCAGAGTGAACAAGATGGCTCCATCGGCTTTCGGCGCAACTGTCGCAATGCCATTTGCGGGTCTTGCTCGATGCGAATCAATGGGCGATCGAGTTTGGCTTGCCAGAAACATATCAGCGAAGTGATGCGCGATCGCGATACCGAATTGGTAATCGAACCGATGCAGAATCTTCCTGTGATCAAAGACTTGATTGTGGACATGACTAAGTTTTGGGACAATCTTGCCACAGTCGATCCCTATGTCTCCACTGCATCACGACAAATTAGTAAAACTGAATTTTTGCAAACTCCTGCTCAGCGCGCCAAACTCCAAGCAGCAGCCAACTGCATTCTCTGCGGTTCTTGCTATTCCGAATGTAATGCTGCCGCAGTTAGCGATCGCTTTGTGGGACCTCATGCACTTGCCAAAGCCTATCGGGTCATGGCAGATAATCGCGATGATCGAACTGATGAACGAGTCGAAAAATATAACGAGTCTAGCTTTGTCTGGGACTGCACGCGCTGCTATAACTGCAACGAAGTCTGTCCAGTGGATGTGCAACCGCTAGATCGGATTTCCCAAATCAAGCAAAAAATTCTTGCTAATCCTGACTTGCCAGAATCCACCGCTCAGCGTCATCGGCACGCGATGGTCGATCTCGTTAAAGAAGATGGCTGGATTGATGAAAGCAAATTTGGTATCCGCGTTGTCGGCGATAACTTCCGAGATTGGCAAGGATTACTAAGTATTTTTCCACTCGGTATTCGCATGATTTTACATGGCAAAATGCCTTATCCTTGGCAATTCCAAAAATCAGCAGGAGCGTCAGAAGCTAAAGCTTTAATTGAAGCGATCGCTAATGCAAAAAGTCAAAAAATACCTGCGGACTCATAAAGGCGGCGGATCAGAGCAAGGATTTTACGATCATAGAGAGGATCGATCGCCCAGCGTCCAATCAGTTGACTCAAGACTGGGGCAGTACCTCTAGCGACTAAATGGAATCTGGGTGCAACCGCAGGCTGAAATAATGGAGAATTATTGGCATAAGCTTTGAGATGCTGAATATGCGATCGCACACCGATGCGCTGATCGGTAAAACTTGCCCCTGATATATTTGCCCCTGATATATTTGAATTAGCGATCGCTGCACCGAGATTAGCAAAATTATTTTGTTCAGGCACAATACTTTTACCAAACCGTAAAAATCCTGTTTCAATGCACATTTGACAAAAAGCAATATCGTGATTTACGCCTTCGATCGCGGCTTCTTCTCGATATAAAAGTGGTAGATCGCCATAGTTAGTGAGCGCTGCTTCATTATTATTTTTGAGAAACATCAACATCTGCACTTCTGAAGTGTGACCAAGCCCCATGATCTGATCGATCTGGCTGATAGATACTTTAAAGATGGTTTTGAGATAGAGAGTGCGAATCGCGCTATCCCAAACCACAGAAATATTCAATTCACGCAGAGCGATCGCCTGAACATAGACAATACTTTGATAGCGCAGACGGCATGACAGCGGAATCTGGCTAAGATCAAAACCGAGGCGATCGACTAAATCCACAGGCACAAATACATTACCTGCAACTAAAATCCCTTTTTCCGCATAACTCTGAGAATTGAGATTGATATTAATCTCTGGATAAGTAACAGGCTTGATCACGGGCAGGCGATTGGCGGGACTGAATACAGGAATGGTGGTCGCATTTTCATTAGTCCACGATTGCAAGCCGTCAGCAATACCGATCGCATAATCACGCCGCCTTGTTTGCATGAGCAGCCGATCTTGAGAATTGTTTAAAAAATTTAGTTCCAATAAAATTGAAGGAATCGAAACTTGACGACAAAAACTGAGGCTACCAATATTCGCGATCGCATCAGCTTTCGCGCCGCGATTAATCAACTCGGGTAAACGCTTAGTTAAAGCACTCGTAATGATTTCTGCTTGCCGTTTACGGATTGCATTATTGGTAATGTAATAAGCAGTTGCACCGCGTAATTCGGGAATATTAATAGTATCCATATGTAACGACAAAGCGACATCTTGCCGAGTTGCCCTCGCATTTATCCAAGCGATCGCCTCGGCTAAATTCAAATCATCACTGGGAATGGCGATCGTCAAGCCACGCGATCGCAACTCCGCAATCAGCAAATCTCGCGTGGCGAATAATTCAGCGGCTTCACCTGCCATCTCGCTGAGATCGCGAAACGAACCCTCAAAATCGCCATGACCTGCGGAAATAAATATTTTGCTCATATCTCTATCTCTGAGTCAATTTCAATAAGCAAAAAAGTCTTCGTAAGTCTATCAGCTTTTGTCCAGTTTGCGTTCTCCATTTAGGATATGCTGATCTATCTGGGCGGGAACCACCAAAATCAAAAATCATGAAAAAAAGAGTCAACCTTACTTTCCCAAAGCGAGCGATTAGCATTCCGATCACTTATCGGCTTGCCAAAGATTTTAATATTGCCGCAAATATCATTCGCGCCCAAGTTGCCCCAAATAAAGTTGGCAAGATGGTACTAGAGCTATCAGGCGATATTGACCAACTTGAAGAAGCGATGGATTGGATGCGATCGCAAGATATCGAGGTTTCATTACATGGTCGTGAAATCGTGATTGACGATACAGTTTGTGTCGATTGTGGCTTATGCACAGGCGTATGCCCCACCGAAGCGCTTACCCTCGATCCGAAGACTTTTCAGCTTAATTTTTTGCGATCGCGTTGTGTTGTTTGTGAGCAATGTATTACGGCTTGTCCTGTCAACGCAATTTCTATCAATTTATGAAAGGACATATGCAAGTACACAAGAGGCAAAACGTCCTATGTACTTTATGGTAGATTTTTGGCTATTTTTTACTTATAAGCGCCTATAATGATACAAAAAGTAACAATTTTTCATAAACAATTTAACCCATTAAACTTTTGAGTTGTAACTCATGCATTTTGAGTTTTTTTCGCTAGAAATTATCCAAGAATGGACGCAACAATACGGGTATTGGCTGATATTTTTTGGCATCATGCTAGAAAATGCTGGCATCCCATTGCCTGGAGAAACCATCACTTTAGTTGGTGGATTTTTGGCAGGAAATGGCGAGTTGCGTTATCCATTAGTTTTACTATCTGTTGTCGCTGGTGCAATTTTAGGTGATACTGCGGGCTATTGGTTAGGGCGCTGGGGCGGCTTGCCAGCATTAGAAAAAATTGGCAAATTATTTCGGATGCCCACCGATGAGATCGCGATCGCCCGCGAAAAATTTCGCGGCAGTGCCGATCGCGCAGTTTTTTTTGGCAGATTTATCGCAATTTTGCGAATCTTTGCAGGACCAATGGCAGGTTTAACGGGTATGTCTTACTCGCGATTCCTGCTTTTTAACTCTACAGGCGCATTAGTTTGGGGTGCGGTCACTACGGGCGTTGCTTATTTCGCGGGTACTTTGATTCCACTAGAAACATTAGTGTCGGGCGTTGTAAGCGTAAGCTCAATCATCGTTGGTTGTGTAGTGCTATGGTTTGCTTCACCACCCGCATTTCGCTGGCTCCAGCACAGGTTTAGTCTCAACAAGCAGCCCCAAGAGTCTCAAAGCAGTCAGCCACATCTCCCATCCACTCAAGAATCTACCGTTGTAATATCGATCGCTGAAGAAAAAATAATGATCAAAAAAGATTAATTATAAAGCTGCGCTAGGCTATTCTTAAAAAAAAGAAGAGATACTAGTAAATAGCATCCCTTCTTTTTATTTACGGAGAGAGAGGGATTCGAACCCTCGGTTACTTTCGCAACATTCGATTTCAAGTCGAACGCATTCGACCACTCTGCCATCTCTCCATTCGCTATTCTAAAGCATAGTTACACTTAACACAAACAAAAAAGCACAAAAAATAAAGACTCGCATTGCGAGTCTTTATTTTTTGTGCTTTTTCGGGCAATGGGCTTAATTAAGCCCATTTATTGTGTGTCGTAGGCAAACAGAGTTATTAGTATTTATGCTTTAACCGCAGACATTGACAAGGTGTAGTAGCCTAGCTGATTAGGAACTCTCTCCCATTTACCATCAAGCTTGCCTTTAGACAAGTTCTTGGTGACGCGATCTTTAGCTTGACGGAAATTCTCAACTGACAGATCGCCATATAGAGCCTTGACAACACTATCAGCATTCACAAATTCGCCCTTGCGTTCTTGCAAAACCTTCTCGATCGCATCAGTTAAAGTATTGCCTTGATAGAGAGGACGCATAACCAAAGAGCTCATCCGACCCGACTTCTTCGGCTGAGCCGCCTTAGTCACGACTAGATCAGCTTTTTTTGAGGTTTTAGGAGAGGTCTTGACTAAGGGAGCGACAACTTTAGCGGCTTTGGGAGCTTTAATCGACTTGGCGACTTTAGGAGTTTTGGCAACTTTGGGAGCTTTAGCGGTTTTGACAACAATAGCTTCAGCTTTTGCTGCTGCTGCACCTCTCCCTCTCTTGATGGTTGAAGTAGGGACTGTTTTCAAGTTTTCTAGAGAGAGCGTATAGTAACCAAGTTGGGTAGGAACGCGCTTCCATCTGTTTTCACCTTTGCCCTTAGACAGGTTTTTAGTGACGCGCTCTTTAGCGACTCTGAAGACAGTCTCTTCAAGTTCACCATAAAGAATACCAACTACATCATCAGCATTGACTGCTTGACCTTGGCGTTCATGCAAAATCTTCTCGATCGCTTCGGTCAGGGTGAGTCCTTCATAGGAAGGGCGCATTGTCAAAGAACCACGGCGATGTCCTCTTCCTCTTCCTTTAGCAGCGGGTGTGGCGATAGGAGTTGCTTCTGGCTTGGCGATCGCTTTTGGTTTACGACCTCTAGTTGGGGTAGGTGGAACTTCAACGACTACAGGAGCAACCTCCGCAATAACAACAGGTGCGGCAACAGCTTCTTTCTTTTTGCCTTTAGATTTAGGAGCTTCAGCAGGCAAACTTCCTAGTAATGCTTCGACATGCTCGAGTTGAGCCTTTGCTTGAGCAACTTTATCTTCATACTCAGCGAGGAAACCTTGCAAATGACTCTGCAAAGCTAATAAAGACGCGCCAAAGCCGTCTGGCTGTAAACTTACAGGAATATCTATACTCATACGAGGGAAACCAAAGAGATAATAATAATGGATTAATTAGTTAACTTCTTCACGCTTTTTCTGGTGATAGAAGAAACACATCATTTTGTTCTATCACGTTTTGAGAGAACTCGCAATAGTTTAGAAAGAATTCTCACCATTAACTACTTTTTTTCTATTTTTTCTATTTTTTTATTTATTACTTAAGTAACTAGGCATAAGTAACCTAAAAACCAAAAGGGTT
>JAYTWB010000140.1:0-15354 GCA_043743655.1 Cyanobacteriota bacterium
ATCGCACTCCATACTGACAGCATTACTAGCGCTGTACCTTGAACAGCGATCGTGACGAGGATAAAATCATTCTCTCCCATTTTCATCCAATTCACTACGAAATAAGGGATGATCGAGGCAGTGATTTGGAGTGCTAGCCATGAGCAGAAATAGATGCCGATTACATAGAGAAATGGACGATTGTTGAAGACAACTTTTAACTGTTCGATAAAGCTCAGTTCGGCAATATTCGGCTCAAGGGACTCATTGTGTAGACGTTGACGATCGCTAGCGATCGCCCTTTTTTTGATACCCCAAACACACCAATAAATCGAGATACTAGAAATGATGGCACAGACGGCACCTAGCACTAGATATTGAGTGCTGCCTGTGTCACAACTAGCTGTTTGACGCGAGGGGTCTTTAAAGAAAGCAAAAATTAATTGAGCAATGAAAAGTGAGAGAATACTGCCGCCGATCGAGAAGGTGAAGCGGAAAGTATTTAGGCTAGTGCGTTCGTTATAATCTTGGGTGATTTCAGGAGTGAGGGCGGTATAGGGAAGATTTACAGCCGTAAAGAAGGTGTTGAAAATAATCCCCACGATCGCGTAATACCAAAATAGAAATGTTTTATCGGTACTGGGGACAATCCATTGCGCGAAAAATGCTAGCCCAAATGGAATTGCGGCATAGACCATCCAGGGCAGTCGCCTTCCCATTTTGGACTTAGTGCGATCGCTAAGTACACCGACAATCGGATCATTGACCGCATCCCATGCTTTGCCGATCAATAGCACCAGTCCCGCAAGAGCAGGGTCGAGTCCCGCGACATTAGTAAAAAAGAATAATAGAAAGAATGAGAGCAGATTAGTGGTAATCGAAGTACCAAGATCACCTGCGCCATAGGCTATTTTTTCATTAAGAGTTAGCTTCGTTTGGGTGAGGTCGTAAGCGGAGCCATCAAATTGATTTGCGGAATTGCTCATAGCACCTTTTCATGAATAGTTCTTTGGATAAAAATCTTGAAGTGTGGATCACCTGCGACCCACGCTCTGGTTTTGAGTTACTTAAATGGCTCTAGCATAGAACAAACATTGCTAGGCATAATGGGAATAGTATTTTCTGTAGGTTAATTCTTGTGAATCCAACTTCGACTACATCTGCTAATTCTAATAAGTTACGAAATTTATTAGTCGCGATCGCGGCGATTCTTTTGACCACAGCGCTGTTTTTTGGCGTTCAGACTCAGCGCAGCAGTACATCGCTGGATGCAGTCGCCGCCGCCGCGTTGCCGATTGATCTAGCTTTGGCAAATGGGAAACCGACCACGATTGAGTTTTATGCAGATTGGTGTACGGTTTGTCAGTCGATGGCGGCGGATAATTTGTCGCTAGAAAAAGAATATAGCGATCGCATGAATTTTGTAATGCTAAATGTGGACAATACTAAGTGGTTGCCAGAGGTGACTAAATATCGGGTTGATGGGATTCCGCGCTTTATTTTTTTAGATCGCAAAAATCAGGCAATCGGCGACACCACAGGCGCGATTCCGCGTCAAATTATGGCAGAAAATATCGCAGCGGCGATCGCTGATCAAGCTCTACCTCACAACCGCATTAGTAGCGATCGCACATCACCCATATCTGAATCCAAAGCTGCTGACATTTCACAACCAAGAGATCATGCAAAATCGATAAATTAAAGAGAGAGCGAGACAGCGCTCTCTCTTTAATTTATCGAGGATTTATCGAGACTTATGGATTTTGGCGATTTGGTTCGGGCGAGCTTGGTGATGCGCTAGGAGAAGCATTTGGCAGGGGGATGGGAATAGTTTCGATAGTCGTGGTAACGCCACTGCTGGGATTGGGGGAAGTAGTCGGAATCGGGTTACTACTCGCGGCTAAACTGCCACCATTACGAAAATAATCATAGGTAGCGCGTGAGATTTGCCGAATCAGCTCATTAGCGCGTTGATCGTTATCAGGACGCTTGACCATCACCGCGATCGCATAGCGCTTACCATTTGGCATATCGACAATCCCCGCATCCCCCACAGAAGAAGCAATATCGCCTGTTTTGTGGATAATTCTGGCATCATCATCTATGCCTCTAGGCAAAAGCGTATTGGTCACAGGGCGGCGCATGATGTCCATAAAGCGATCGCGACTGCGTGGCTCAATCAACTTACCGCGATCGAGCATAGCTAGCAAAGTCACCAAATCTTGAGTGCTAATCGTATTTGTGCCTTCAAGATCGGGCAGTTGATTATTAAATACCGTTGAGGTCAGTCCCCAATACTTAAAACGTTGGTTGAGAGCGGCAAATCCACCTAGTCGTTTGATGATCATGTTCGTAGCCGTGTTATCACTAATCACGATCATTTTTGTGGCAGTTTCCAGCGCCGATATCTTTGTGCCTATAGGTGAATATTGCAAATCCCCCGCTTGACCAACTTTGACATCGGCAGTCATTTCTAACTGCTCATCGAGCTTGATTTTACCTGCATCGACATCTTGGAAAAAAGCAACCAGAACTGGAGTCTTGATCGTACTCGCGGCGGCGATCGCCTGACTTGCCCCAATCTGCACATAGGCTCCCGAGTCAAGCTCGACCAGCATCATCTGCATCGCAAGGTCTTTCTCAGCCGCCGCTAATTCTTTGATCTTATTTAGCAACGGTGTGGCTTCAGTTTTAAGCGCGAGGGGGATAACGTCTTTTTCAGATTTGTTTACATCTTCTTTAGCGATCGCTTCGAGAATAACGGCTTTGGCGCGGGTCGATTGCTGATTTTGCCAAAAGGAGATCGCGGTTCCTGCAATTACACTCAGACCGATCCCAGCGATCGCCAATCTCAAAAACTGCCAACCCAAAGACTTGGCGGGTGATTTAATCGGGATCGGGCGATTGTTGGGAGACTTTCGGCGAGTTTTATGCTCAGGACGCTGATCAGGGCGCGCCTCGATTCGACCTTGACGATTGGGTAAAGGTTTCACTTTATTCTCAAATCGTTTGTCGATGATTGGCTCAGGCGATCGCATAGATTCTACCGCACGCATCATTTCTGATCGGACAATGCGCGGCTTGGATTCAGACACAGGAGGACGGGGTGGAATAGATTCATTAGTGCTTGTCACAGCCTTAGTGCGACGCTCGCGCAACTTATTTAAGCGCGCTTCTCGACTTTTTTCGGCAGCGTCAGGCGATGAAAAGTTTTTTGGTTCCACTACTATCTATAACTCCGATACGATACAAAAATGTCTCTAAATAACTAACTAATCAAGAAACCAGCTAATCAAGATGAGCCGTAGCCCAATTGACTTGACGCAAAATCCCTCGCAACATGGTCACCTCTGAAGGACTCAGATTTGCGCGATCGAAAATATTCCGAAATTTTCGCAATCGATGAGTAGCGGTATGCGGATAAACATAGCCGATCTTGAGCAAGACTGCTTCAAGTTGCTGGTAACAGGCTTCAATGTCTTCGCGAGGGGCTTCTTCATGAGTGGCTATGGCTGCTGACTCTATCAAATCTTGCGCTATTTGGCTAGTCAAATTTCCGTAGCCGTGAGTATCTTCCCACAGCAATTGCAACTGATAGCAACAAATGCCCACGGCTTGCGCCAAATTTAGTGAAGGATATTCAGGATTTACAGGGATTCGGATCACCTGTTGGCAGTACTGTATTTCGGCATTGCTCAAGCCCCGATCTTCTGCCCCAAATACGATCGCCCCAATCCCACTTTGATTTGCCGCAACTTGCGAGAGCCAATTCAATCCCTTAGGTGGCGTGGTCACTTTCATCTCACCCTTATCGATCCGCCCTGCGGTAGCGATCGCCCTTTGACAACCAACTAATGCTTCGGGCAAATTAGCCACGATCTTGGCACTTTCTAAAATTTCTGAGGCATGAACTGCCATGTGTCTAGCTTCGTCAGTATGGCGATCGCATAGCGGATTTACTAGCCACAACTCCGACAGTCCAAAGTTTTTCATCACCCGCGCTACTGATCCCAGATTTCGCGCTCCTGCGGTCTCAACTAAAATAATTCTGATATTAAACATAACTGTAATAATAGATCAGTAGTTTGCAAACTAAGTGACAATCAGTCCAAGCTAATGGGATTAGAGAAATAGCTATGGTACTTACCACTTCTAAAAAAATGACCTTTGAGGAATTCCTCAATTATGACGATGGTACGGATACTCTATATGAATTAGAGAATGGAGAATTAATTTCTGTGTCTTCAGAAAGTGATATCAATCAACGGATTGCGATATTTTTATTGATCTATTTTTCGCAACTGGGCATTCCATCTTACTGTATGCGAATGAAGGCGGAAGTAGCAGTGAATAGTAGACAGGTGGGTGTGCGTGTACCTGATTTGGTTGTTTACTCGGAAGAGTTAGCGATCGCCATGTCAGGAGCTACGCGATCGCTGGTATTTATGGATATGCCGCCACCATTGTTAGTCGTTGAAGTGGTTAGTCCTAATCAGGCTAGTCGTGATTATCGCTACAAACGTTCAGAATATGCAGCGCGTGGCATTGCTGAATATTGGATTGTCGATCCGATTCAATCTCGTGTGACCATTCTCGAATGGGTTGATGGTTTTTATGAAGAGAAAGTATATGAAAGTGATCAGGCGATCGCTTCGCCCGTATTTGATAAAATATTTGCTAATCTCCAATTGACTGCGGCTCAAGTTTTACAAGCTCAGAAGAGTTAGAGAACGCTTCGCGTTCTCTAACTCTTTTTGAAGGCAATCCGTAAAAATAGTGGTGCTAAGAATGTGGTCAAAATCACCATGATGATAATTGATGCTTCTAATGGTTTGTTGATCGCACCACTCGCAGAGCCAATCCCTGCAAATACCAGACCGACTTCACCACGCGGGATCATCCCTATGCCAATCGCTAAACGATTGATATTCGGTTTGCCAAAAACTGCCCAGCCTGAAACGAGTTTGCCCGCGATCGCGACAATCACCAAAAATAGTGCAATTAATAACCCAGCCCGATTTTCAGTAACAAAAGGATTTAAAACTCCCAAATCAGCTCGCGCGCCTACAGTCACAAAGAAAATTGGCACGAACAGATCGGCGATAGGTTTAATTAGTTCATCCAATTCATCGCGTGGATCGCTCTCGTCTAATACCAATCCTGCGGCAAATGCTCCTAAAATCGCTTCGAGATGGATCGCATTGCCGATAAAAGCCATAAAGAGCGCAAAAATAAATGCAGGAATGACAATATTGCCACGCGTCTTTAATCTTGTCGCGATCGCCGTGAAGCTTCTGTTAAAAAATCCACCTAAAAAGATCGAACCAACTAAAAAAGCAGTCGCGCTCAAAATTAAATAGAACACATTCCAGACATCGATTTCTCCTGTTTTAGCTAAACTGGCTACGACTGCTAAGACAATGATTCCTAGCACATCGTCAATCACGGCTGCTCCGACAATGATCTGTCCTTCTGTCGATTTCAGTCGCCCGAGTTCAGATAGAACCTTAGAAGTAATCCCAATACTGGTAGCCGTGAGCGCCGCTCCTGCAAAAACAGCAGGAATTGCCGCTATATGAAAGATCGCCATTAGCCCGATCGCCCCTGCGGTGAAAGGAACAATAACTCCCGCTAGGGCAACCATAATCGCCTGAATACCAACTCTTTTAAAGTCTCGTAGATTAGACTCTAGCCCAATCTCAAACAGCAAAATAATCACCCCCAGATCAGCAAGAATTGAGATCACCTCACTCTGTGACTGAAAGATACTGGTTACAGCTTCGGGAGTTAGTTTATTTAGCGATCGCAGAGCCAGCATCACTAATGAGTCTGCTGCTGGCAATCCACTATCAGGGAAAATAATTAAGTGCATTGCGGATATGCCCACAGTCACGCCCGCAAGCAATTCACCTAAGACAGGAGGCAAATCAAAACGCTTAGCAATCTCTGCCCCAATTTTACTAGCGAAATAAATGATCACTAGGCTCAGCAATACTCCTGAGAGAATAATCGGCGTATTTTCGGCTTTGGCTGCTGCTAAAATTGGGTGGAAAGGAAAAAAAGAAGCGATCGCATTATTCAAAAAACTATTAAAAAACATAGGCTAAGTATTGTCTAATTTTTAAGTAGCTCGATCGTTGACTCGGCGGCGGCGATACCTGATTGATAAGCGGCTTCGATATTTTTACCAGCACACCAATCACCCGCACAGACTAATGACAAAGGTATGGCAGTTGATAGACAAGAAACGCCTAATGACTCCTCTACGAGGGCATAGCGCCAACGGTGAACTTGCCACCATTCGGGATTTGCCAACCATTTTGAGAGTAATTTACCAACTTGATTAAGTAATGGTTTTCCTGCGAGTTCTAGGTCTGGCTCTTCCATCGATTGTTTGGCAAATTCGGCAGTGCTTTGAAATACGAAGACGGGCTGATCGGCTTTGTCTGGATGTTTGCTGCTGTCGCAGCTTATCCAATTGAGAATGCGGTCATCAATGCACTGGATTGCTTGCCATTCGATGGGGATATCATTAGTAGCGCTATAGCCAGCCATGACTGTGACACTGGGCGCAAATTTGACTGACTGCACAGCTTGCAAAAAGCTAGGGGCGGTTGCCAGTACTCCTTCAAATATCGGCAGAAATTGTGGTGCAGGTATGGTGGAGACGATCGCGGAAGTTTCCAGAATTTCCTGACGATTTGTCTTTAATTGCCATTTAGTTTCGGTATGGCTGACAGACACTATGCGGGTATTGGTAAGAACGGGTATCTCATTGACAAGATATTTGGCGATCGCCGTCATGCCCATGGGACAGCAATATCGCGGATGACGTTTGTCGTCAGTAGGCGGGACTAAGCCTGAGTCTGAGAGTTGATAGACATTGCGTGTCCATTCTTGGACAATACCTTTTTCTTGCAGTTTGCGAATGAATCTTGCAAAGTTATCACTCTTCGCCGAGATCAGTTGTGCGCCATGATCGACCCAAGTTCCTTGCAAACGTCTAGTTGCCATCCGACCACCTAATCCCAGTGATTTCTCAACAATGGTGACATCTAGCCCTGCTTGTTTTAGTTGTTGGGCGCAGATTAAGCCTGCCATCCCCGCGCCGATCACGATTACATCTTTCATAAAATTTTAGTTCATGCCTCTTGAAGCAGCTTAGCCTATGTTTAGTTTTACTTTCTAAGTTTATGCAAATTTTATGTTTTCCAAAAATCAACATTCAACATTGGATCAATATCACGAGCAAACTGCCATACGTCAGGAAAATCTAAGTGGGGGTAATCTCCTCTAACTTTCTTGAGTGCGTAGCGCCATGCGGGATTAAATGATTCGTTCCAAATATTTTTTAGACTAGGTGAATCATCAATGTCTATTTCAATCTGAAGTCGTTGTTCTCTAATCGTAATCTCCCAGCCCCTATAATTTTGAGGCATATCAATATAGATTCGTTTGAGTAGATGTTCTAATAATGTTTTGAGGCGTTGCTTAAGCTCTTTTCTTTCTGATTTTCCCAAATCATCAATCTCCTCAATTAAGTTCTCAATGTCTAAATTTTCAAAGTCTCTTGCTTTGAGTTTGGCTAATGTATCCTCAGCCCAGAGTAAATAATCACGCTCATATAAAGATGTTTTGGATGCGATCGCTTGGGTCATTTGAGTTGCTCCTTAATCTGGTTCCTTCTCCCATAGGGAGAAGGAATGAAGGTTAGTTATAGTGTATCTTGCATTTTTTCGCCATCATGATACGCAGCGAACAATACGGGACAAGTTTTACCCCATGCGATCGCTCCAGTTGCATCAAGACAAATCGCCCCAAAATCGCGATCGCGACTTTTGGCTTCATTTATAGATTTCTCAACAGCTTGCTGAAGCGTCATCCCATCGGTAACGCGCACCACGACCCGCGTTGCAAAGCCCTCATCAAGAATATCTTCGCCGACTCCAGTGCAGCTAACTCCTGCAAACTTAGTCGCATAGTTACCCGCAGGAGTTGCCGAGTCACTGACGCGACCGATACGCTCAAAACCGCGTCCACCAGTTGATGTACCCGCGCAAATGCTGCCATATTGATCAAGAACGACTACGCCGATTGTTCCCATCGCCACATCTGCCATTTTGCGCGTGAAGTTAGTTTTGCGCTCTTCCACCCATTCAGCAAGGCGTTCATCGGTGAGCGGGTTATAAATTGGGATGCCGAGTTCGCGAGCGAGTTCGGCGGAACCTAAATCTGATAAAACGCGATCGTCACAAGATTGCAAATGTTTTGCCATCTCAATCGGATTCTTGACTCTCGCCGTATTAATTACGCCGCTAAAACTTTGGCGATCGCCGTCCATGATACTGGCACTCATCCGCACCTGACCATCGGACTGCAACACCGAGCCAGTCCCCGCATTAAATCGCGGATCGTCTTCGAGCATTTGACAAGCTTTGACCACTGCATCGATCGCCTTTGCTCCATCTACCAGCATCGGATAAACAGTTTCAAGAACTGCAAATAGAGATTTACGGACAGGTTCGTAACCGCCTTTGCTTTCGACAGTGCTACCCGCACCGCCATGAATAATCATTTTGGGTTGCCTAATTGGTTGCATAAATTTATAGTTCTCCAAATCCCTTTTTCTTTTTCTTTTTCTTGCCATAAGGCGAATTTCCCGATGGCGCTTCATTTCCCATGCCACCCATGCCAGGGAAGCCGCCGCCGCCCATACTTGGCATTCCTGGGAAGTTTGGCATTTTGCCCTGTCCCATTTGTTGCATCAGCGATCGCATTTTCTGAAAATCAGCAACTAGCTTAGTTACATCTTGGAGCTTGTATCCAGCACCACTAGCAATCCGTTGTTTGCGACTGGGACTTTTGGCAATTAGGTCAGGGTCTTTGCGCTCAACTTTAGTCATCGAGCTAATCATCGACTCACAACGCTTAAGTTGCTTTTCCGCTTCCTGAATTTGAGCATCATTGATTTTCATGCCAGGGAGCATCTTCAACATTCCACCGAAAGAACCCATGTTTTTCATCATGCGAGTATTCTTCAGGAAGTCATCAAAGTCAAACTGAGCCTTCATGATTTTTTCTTGAAGCTGCGCCGCATCGGTGAAATCAATCTCTTCTTGAGCTTTCTCAACCAGAGTCAGCACATCACCCATGCCCAATATCCGCGAAGCCATGCGTTCGGGATAGAAGGGTTGTAAAGCTTCCACTTTTTCGCCGACACCGATAAATTTAATCGGCTGTCCCGAAATTTGCCGCACCGACAACGCCGCACCACCGCGAGTATCGCCATCCATCTTGGTCAAGATTGCACCCGTAATCCCAATCTCATCATGGAATGTCCGAGTCAATGTTGCCGCCTCCTGCCCTGTCATCGCATCGACAACCAGCAGCACTTCATCGGGCTTAATAGCATCCTTGACACGCTTGAGTTCATCCATCATGTCGCGATCGATTTGCAAGCGTCCCGCCGTATCCACGATTACCGTATTAACGCCTAATTCTCTAGCCTTTGCCAAGCCTTGACGGGCAATCTCCACAGGGTCAGCATCAACACCCATTTCAAAGACTGGCACATTGATTTGCTTGCCGAGGGTGAGCAACTGGTCGATCGCCGCAGGACGATATACGTCAGTGGCAACCAGTAAGGTCGTGCGTTCTAACTTGCGTAAATGCAGCGCGAGCTTCGCCGTAGCCGTAGTTTTACCCGTACCCTGCAAACCTGCCATCAAAATTACAGTCGGGGCATTAGCCGCCTCGGCAAGTGGCACATTCGCCTCGCCCATCGTCCTTACCAACTCGTCATAGACGATCTTGATAAATTGCTGGTCGGGGCGCACCCCTGCGATCACATCAGCGCCCTGCGCCTGTTTAGAGATTTCTTCGACAAATTCCTTGACAACCTGTAGGTTGACATCTGCCTCCAATAGCGCCCTGCGTACCTCACGAATCGCGCCTTGGATATTGGAGTCAGAGATTTTGTCCTGTCCACGTAACTTTTTCCAAGCCGCCTCAAACTTATCGGCGATTTCATCAAACATATCTAGTTTTGCTTTTACTGTTTTTGGTTCTAACTCTAATTTACCGTTACAGTCACTACATTGTTACGGATCATGGAAAAATTTGGGCGGCGATACGGATCAAATGTTCAATCAAAATTGACAAGAACAGAAGCAGCTATAATAATTACAATCTTGTACCGCATCTGAGAATAGAAATGACTGTACAATTTCGGGAAAAAGCGTTGATGGCTTACGAAACTATGCCATTGAAACAAAAAAATAAGGTTTCGCATTTAATCAAGCAACTAGACGCAGGTAAGTCACAGCGTCTCGATTTGCATATACTGAAAAATTTGGGTTTAGATACTTGGATGGTAAGGGTAGATAAAAGTGTGAGATTGCTTTTTACTAAAAATGATCGCGGTTTTTTGATTATTGACATTATTGATCGTCAGAAGGCAGCAATCTAGTGATCTCGTTAATCAGTCATAAATTTGATATTAACGAATGCGATCGCCAACTCCAAGAACTACAAAATTTCCTAACTGCTAATCCATCAATTCCAGAGATTGGAGAACACGGATTACAAAAGTTTTTCACAGATAGACCAAATTTAATCCTTCTATTAGGATATTGGCACTTTGGTTTGGAACCAGCTTTTTACAAACCTGAAGTGAGTTTGTTCAACAATGAGTTTCGGGCTGATTTTGTAGTGGCTGATCGCGAGAAAAAGAAGTTTGTGTTTATTGAGTTTGAAGATGCGACGGAAGATAGTATTTTTAAGCTGAAGTCCAGAAGATCGGATTTAGCAAATACTAGCTATGATTGGTCTTGGAGATATGAGCATGGCTCAAGTCAAGTGATTGATTGGTATTATCGTATGGACGACTATGAGCGAACTAATAAATTTGAAGAGTATTTTGGTCATCGCCACGTTAGCTATAGTGGTCTGTTAGTGATTGGTAGGAATCAATTTATTCAGCATTCTGGATTGATGCAAAGATTCCGATGGCGATCAACTAAGACTATCATCGATAGTAAGCAGCTTCACTGTATGACGTTCGATCAGTTGCTTGAGGAGTCAGTCGAGAAGTTATCTACATTGAAATTGAGCGATCAGCTAGATTAGTTGATATCTAAAAATTCAAGCTAAAGTCGTGATGTTACGCAGTGAGTCTCCAAGCCATGATCCAAGCTTTAGCTAAATCTGATAACAAACACAATGTTTGTTAATGGATTCTCAGTTAGATGCGATGTTATCTTTTCACAAATGGAATATGAGTACTTCTCATATTGTGGATGAGTACAATCTATCTGAAGAGCAAGTAACTGAAGCGTTAAGATTTTATGAATTAAACAAGGAACAGATCAATAGTTGTATCTCTAAGATAATCAGAACATACACAGAACTTACTACAAAAATTAACAAAAAACTTAGTTGTGAAAAATACACATCAACGCTTAATTAAGCAATTTTTACAATTAGCCTCTGAAGGTATATTTTCTCAGTCCATAAAAGCATCTCAGCAATAATACGATCAGCTTAAACCTCTAGGTGGAGTTGCTGTTTTAGTTCAAGTAGCTCGTGAGTTTCAAGAAGTAACTGAACATCATGTTCAAGAAATTGGTGAAATTCGTAGTCTGATATGTAAGCTTCTGATAGTTGTATATCGTGAAGCTAAGCGACAAGACACTTCGATTGCATTAACATTTGTTAATAGTTTTATCCAAGATTATCCAAACATTCCTGAATCATCCTTACTACCTCGATGGGTCTCATTGACTCAATCTAGCCTAGCTACTAGAGAAATAAGTCATTCACAAAATCGGTTATTAGCTTGGCAAATTTATAAACAACAATTCCAAGCGTATAACGAATTCCTAAACGGCTTATTATCTTATTTAATAATCCTTTGGCGGACATCATTGATTAAAAAAGTTAATCTAAATGTATTTGATACAAATTATGCGAATAAAGTCGATGATTTTAATACTTTAACTGGAGGCGAGGATGGAGCATTTTACATTTTCTCTAGACTTGCTCGACCACGAATTCGGAATGCAATTGCACATGAATCTATTTGGCTTGATTCGGAAACGGGAAAGGTTTGTTTTACTGAAGGTCGTGGGAATAGTAAAGTTGAGTCTGAGATGGATTTCACTGAGTTCGTTGCTTTAGCTGGAATAGGTTCACATTTACCTCATGCTTACATTACTGTAATTGCTGTGATGGAAGATGGATCAGATTTCGCGAAATCTCTATTACCACTTCAGTTAGCTCAAGTTTTTTAATTGGTTGTGTTTGAGGTGATCGCAGTTTGTTGAGATTTGATTTTGGGGCGATCGTACCAAATTATCCGAATGGGTTAAGCCAAGCTAAAGTAGAGAAAGCAATGTTCATCAGTTGATTTCTGTGCAAGAAGATTTTCGGTTAATTGTTGATTTAGTAACTGTTCTGGCGGCAGCTTCGTTTGGCGGGTTGCTGGCGGCAGCGCTGCGATTACCAGTTTTGCTGGGTTACATCTTTGGCGGCATCGTGGTTGGACCAACTGGCTTAGGACTGATTAAAGAATTAGTCCAAGTGGAAACCCTTGCTCAGTTTGGAGTCGCTTTTTTGTTGTTTGCTCTTGGTGTTGAGTTTTCGCTGAAGCAATTAAACAAGGTTAGAGCGATCGCAGTCGGTGGCGGTACATTACAAATTTTGTTGACGATCGCTTTGACTACCGCTGTATCGGTATTTGTGGGATGGGTGGAGACTCCGACCCAAGGCATATTCTTAGGCGGCATCTTATCGCTCTCGTCTACTGCTGTCGTGTTGCGGAGTTTGATGGAAACCAATGAAACCGAGTCACCACAAGGGCAAGTGACATTAGGAATATTGATTATCCAAGATTTAGCTCTCGGCTTGATGCTGGCAGTACTGCCAGCACTCGATCATCCCGAATCCGTAGGCATTGCGGTTGTCAAAGCTTTATCTGTAACTGCCTTATTTGCGGGAGCCGCGATCGCCGCAGGAATTTGGGTAATCCCCCCATTTTTGCGCTGGGTGGCGAGTACCGAGAGTCGCGAATTATTCTTGCTAAGTGTAATTGTGCTTTGTCTAGGGATTGCCCTCTTGACTGAAAATTTAGGCTTGTCAATCGAGATGGGCGCATTCGTAGCGGGATTGATGATCTCGGAGGTGGAATATGCTGATCAAGCACTCACCTATGTTGAGCCGTTGCGCGATGTTTTTGCCACCTTGTTTTTTGCCGCGATCGGGATGCTGATTGATCCCATATTTTTATTGCAAAACTGGGAATTGATTCTTAGCCTTGTCGCGATCGTGATGATCGGCAAATTCTTGATTGTCGTGCCGTTGGTCAGCATCTTCCGCTATCCTTTGCGAGTTGCTATTTTTGCAGGATTAGGACTAGCTCAGATTGGGGAATTCTCATTTGTACTAGCTAGTGAAGGTCAAAAATTAGGCTTAGTTTCGCGCCGTGTCTATCTATTGACTTTAGGAACAACGGCGGTAACTTTGATGATTACGCCTTTTTTACTAAAAGCGACACCACAGATATTGCTACTACTCGAAAAAGTACCATTTCTCAAAGATTGGATGAACAAGTTAGATATGCCACAAGAGATTTCGGCTAATGCCAAACTCAAGGATCATGTGGTTGTCTGTGGCTATGGACGGATTGGACAGGGCATTGTCGCTTTATTGCAATCGAAGGGTTATCCTGTGCTGGTAATCGAAGAGTCAGAGTCCAAGGTGCAGATATTACGATCGCAAAACATCCCATACCTATACGGCAATTGTGCGAGTCCGATAGTTCTTGAGAAAGCCGAAATCAATCACGCACGCTCAATGCTAATCGCTATATCTGACCCGATCGCGACCCGACTAGCTGTCCAAAGAGCGATCGCTATTTCACCAATGATTGACATTGTGGCAAGAGCGGAAAAAGATGCCGATATCGATACGCTTTATCAACTTGGCGCAAAAGAAGTGGTACATCCCACCTTTGAGGCGAGCTTGGAGCTATCCACTCATTTATTGATTTCTTTGGGAGAGAGTTTGCAATCTGTTCAGACTGAAATTATTGCCATGCGTGGTAGTCGCTATGCTAACTTTCGTCCTGAGCTTGCCCTATTACCCGTAATTATTCCTTTATTGTCGCCTAGCCAAGTCGAGATGGATGGTAATGCTTCTTAAATTTTTTTTGAAAGCGACTCTGTTTGGACTTCTCGCTACAAATCTTGCATCTTGCCAAGGTTCAAATTTAGGTAATTCATTAGAAAGTGCGATCGCTCCAGCTAGTCCAACAACTTCAGACGCGATCGCCACACCTGAGGTAATAACGCCTAAATCAACCACAAAAATAATCACAAAACCTTTTGTAATTAGCGATCGCCTGTCTGCGGAAATGAAGGCGATCTCCTTGAAATCATTTGCAAATCTCCAAATAACTTCACAATTACAAAAAACCTCCCTCAAAGCATTATTTTCGATAGATTTTGGTAAAAATCTTGCCAATGCTCAGCCTCAAGCGAATAACTTTAGTGATGGATTTAGTGATCTCGAAACAGCGCCCGCTCCACTCAGACCTTGGATCAAAGACTTAAATAAACTCGGTACGATCGCTCCCAAAACTGGTAACCAATTTCAACCAAATATACTTGTGGCAAGGCGCGAGTATGCCCGTTGGCTACTACAAACTAATAATCGGCTTTATAAAAACCAACCAAGTCGCCAAATTCGACTGGCTCAACCAACTGACAGTGCCAGTTTCCCTGATATCGCCAATAATCATCCAGACTTTACAATCATTCAAGGCTTAGCCAATGCTGGACTAATCGGGGGAACAGGCGATCGCTTTCGCCCTAATGATCCCCTGCTGCGCGAAGAGCTAGTGCAGTGGAAAATCCCCCTCGATCTCAGGCAGCCTTTACCTAATGCCACAACCGAGACAGTCAACCAAGCATGGGGATTTAAAGATGGCGATCGCATTAGTGAGAATGCCCTAAGTGCGATTTTTGCCGACTCTCAACTACGAGATATTTCCAGCATTCGGCGCAGCTTTGGGTTCACGACATTATTGCAACCACAAAAGCCAGTTACTCGCGCCGAAGCGGCTGCCTCACTCTGGTATTTTGGCACTGCCACAGATGGCATATCGGCTAGCAAAGTTTTAGAATCTGACCAATAATTTTGCAACTAACTTTGGCTATAAAAACGTTAGAATATTACTAACTGTTATTGTTGAGAAAATTTAATAAGTCATGTCGCAGTATCAACGAATCGAGTACTTAATTGGGAAAGATGGCAAAATCGTTGAGCGCGCGATCGATATATCGGGGCGTGAATGTATAGCAATCACTGCCGAAATCG
>JAYTWB010000141.1:0-1570 GCA_043743655.1 Cyanobacteriota bacterium
TGAGCTAGAGCAGAAGCTCCAAGTATTACTACTGCCCCAAGACCCTAATGATGACAAGAACATCATGTTGGAAATTCGGGCGGGTACGGGTGGCGACGAGGCTGGCATCTGGGCGGGTGATCTGGTGAGACTATATGCACGCTATGCGGAGCGTCAAGGCTGGCGCGTAAAGATGGTCAGTGAGACTTTGGCAGAAATGGGTGGTTTTAAAGAAGCGATCATTGAAGTGCAGGGCGATCGCGTATATAGCAAGCTTAAGTTTGAGTCAGGCGTACATCGCGTACAGCGCGTGCCTGCAACTGAGTCTCAGGGGCGAGTGCATACTTCGACCGCAACCGTGGCGGTGATGCCTGAAGTTGATGCGGTGGAGATTCATATCGATCCTAAAGATATTGAGATGTCAACGGCGCGGTCGGGTGGGGCGGGCGGTCAAAACGTCAACAAGGTTGAGACGGCGGCAGATTTGTTTCACAAGCCGACTGGAATCAGAATTTTTTGTACTGAAGAGCGATCGCAGTTACAAAACAAAGAGCGAGCAATGCAAATCTTGCGGGCGAAGCTTTATGAGATCAAGTTACGCGAACAGCAAGATGAGATTTCGTCAATGCGAAAATCGCAGGTTGGGACTGGTTCACGATCTGAAAAAATCCGTACTTATAATTACAAAGATAGTCGCCTGACTGAGCATCGTTTGGGTCAAAACTTCACTTTGCCACCGATTTTAGATGGTGATATTGAGGAAGTTATTCAAAGTTGCATTTCTAAGGATCAGCAGGAGCGTTTGAAAGAATTGGCGATCGCTACAGGTGATGACCTAGTGTCAAAATAAGTTTGGAGATATTCACCAATGATACAAGCCGCAGTTAAACCTTTATCTGTAAATGACTTTCTCGCTATGCCTGAGACTGAACCAGAGAGCGAATATTTTAATCGTGAAATCATTCAAAAACCTATGCCTAAAGGAAAACACAGCGCAATTCAAACTGAGTTTGCTGCCACGATCAATGCAAATTTAAGATCAAAGCAAATTGCTAGAGCTTTTTCAGAGTTGCGTTGTACTTTTGGTGGCATGTCGATCGTTCCTGATATCTCAGTATTTCGATGGGATCGAATCGTGCGTGACCCCGATGGCAAGATCGCGAATATTTTTAATATTTCGCCAGATTGGATGATTGAAATTCTTTCTCCAGACCAGAGACAAAGCAAATTAGTTAAGAAAATTCTATTTGCCCTTGAGCATGGAACTGAGATGGCTTGGTTGCTCGATCCTGATGAAGAGTTGATTTTTATTTATCGAGCCAATCAAACTTTGCCTCAAACTGTGGAATTATGCGATCGCCCCGAACAAGTTTTGCCGATGCCATCTTTTGCTAACGATCTTCAATTAACTGTAAAAACTATTTTTAGCTGGCTAAATGAATAAAGAATAATTAAATTCAATATCCGAAAAGAATTGCCGCACTCTCTGCGTGCGGCAATTCTTTTCGGATTTGAGCTATTTGTGTCAGATTTTATTTAGATATTAACTATGCTGACGACTGCTTTGACACTCCTCGCGCTAAAGCAACAA
>JAYTWB010000142.1:0-3681 GCA_043743655.1 Cyanobacteriota bacterium
TTGGCTTATACCAAACCTGCAAGCACGCTTGTTGATCCTTTTGACCGCAAGTTTAATGTTTTATTCATTCATGCAGGTACAGTATGTTTGGCTGTTGATTGTGATGTTGGTAATCAACTTTTGGCTAGGGGAAGAAATTCGCAAAGGTGATCAATTCATAAAGCAATGGCTGCTGTTTGTAGGAATATTTTTTAATGTACTGTTGCTGTTTGGTTTTAAATATATTCCTTTTGTAGCAACAGCGATCGGCAACATTACAGGGCTGCCCGTGGGGAGTTCGTTAGCGATCTGGGCAAAAGTCAATATCGTACCACCTGTCACTCTGAGCTTTTTTGTATTTGAATTAATTGCTTATCTAGTCGATACTTATCGAGGCAATACTCCTGCTAGAGACTTTCTTAGTTTTGCCACTTACAAGTTATTTTTTGCCAAGCTGCTATCAGGACCGATTACTCGCTATCAAGAGTTTGCCCCCCAACTTTTAACGCGATCGCGCCCTGTTCTGCCAGATATTGCGGAAGGCGTATGGCTATTTACCTGTGGAGCGGTCAAAAAAGGGATTGTTGCCGACAATATGGCACGATTTGTCGATCTCTGTTTTCGTAATAGCGATCGCGCAGGTAGTATTGATCTGTGGCTAGCTCTAGTCGGCTATGGGATTCAGATATATTGTGACTTTAGCGGCTACATTGACATGGCAAGAGGTAGCGCATTGTTATTAGGTTTCCACCTACCCCAAAATTTTGATTTTCCCTATTTATCTGGAAGCATTTCCGATTTCTGGCGACGTTGGCATATGACCCTCGGCGCATGGATGCGAAACTATGTCTATATACCTCTTGGTGGCTCAAGAGGTGGACTATGGCAAACTTGCCTTAACTTGATGATCATCATGCTCATAGTCGGCATTTGGCATGGCGCAAACTGGGGATTTATCGTCTGGGGTATCTGGCATGGCGCGGCGCTAGTCGGACATCGCTTATGGATGGAAGTTTGCACAGTATTTGAGGATTTGCATAAAATTTGGAAACCTTTACCAATGAAAGTGTTGGCTGTTTTAATTACCCAGTTAGTTGTCTTTTTAGGATGGATTCCTTTTCGTTTACCCAACTTGACCGATACAAGTATGTTTTTTAAAAGACTCTGGGGATATGAGAGCGATCCTCAGTTTGGTTTTAAAATTTATGTAGAGTCTCTTGGTATTACGGTGGGTCAGATTGCCCTATTAATGTTTGGTCTATTTATGGTGATGCTGGCTGCTTATCAATGCGATCGCGCCAAGTGGCAACTAAACTGGCAAGTTAAATTATTTTTAGTACCAGTTAGCTTGTTTTTAGTTAGTATCCTCAGCCCTGATAAAAAACTACCCTTTATCTACTTTGATTTTTAACACTGCAGCGATTTGCGCTTATTCAAAATCCAAATAATTTTTACTACTTAAAGCCTCAACAGGCTGTAAAAACCAAGAGTGGCGCTTCGTGCCACTCTTGGTTTTTTAATGTTATAGTGTAGTTGATTGGGATCGTAAGGGTTTCGACGTGTTAGTAGAAACTATCCTTTGATGCAGGTCGAGAGCGAATTATCTCTCGTAAATCAATGATTCAAACAAGTACATGCGAACAACATTGTATCTTTTTCTCGTAAAGCCGCTTCTGTAGCTGCCTAAGAACCTTTTCGGTTTCGAGGTGTGATGTATGACTCCGTTAAATATGTCACTCCAACCCCCAACGGATGCTGCTTATAACTTTCTCTGGTAGGTTATTCGCTCAAGACTTTATCAGTGCATCTTTGGTCGCTAGAGATAATTAGCAATTCCCTCCGTGAGGATTAAATCGGATAAACCTGTGAATGACTGGGAAGTTAGGCGCTAGTACGGACGGCAGTTCGACTCTGCCCGATTCCATTAAGCTAATAAAAAAGGCACTTGCTTCGCAAGTGCCTTTTTTATTAGCTTAATGATCTTGACGTTTTCATCAGCTGTAGGTCACACTATCTACTAACTCAATACCTAGAGCTAACATGGAAACTCTGGAATTTATTATTTACCCAGATGGTCGAGTCGAAGAACGTGTGACGGGCGTTATCGGCGCAAGTTGTGCTGAAGTGACAGCCATGATCGAAGCAAAACTAGGCTTAGTCGCTTATCGTGAGTTAACTTCTGAAAATTTTGCTCAAAAGCAAGTTACATCTCAATCAGATTTACAGAGCGATCGCGTGTCAAACACAGAAAATTCTAACTTTAGTCATTGGTAATCTCGAGCTTTCCCAGATTAAGATGAAGGTAGATATAGCATCTAGATAAGAAATTTTCGTCCATTTGCCGTTTAGCCAGAATTTAGGATATATGTCTTATGTCGCATTTTAGCCAAGTCAAAACCCAAATCCGCAGTTTAGAACCTTTACAAACAGCTTTAACCGAGTTAGGTGTTGACTGGAAGTCAGGAAATACTCCTATGCGCGGTCATGAGGGCAGTAGTACAACAGCTGAATTGGTAATCGAGCAAAGCAATGGTTACGATGTTGGTTTTCAGTGGAATGGTTCTGAATATGCGCTAGTTGCCGATATGCAGTTTTGGCAACAGCCTTGGACAGTTGAAAGCTTCTTGCAAAAGGTAACTCAACGCTATGCAGTCGCCACAGTCATAAGCGAATCTAGCGATCAAGGTTTTGCATTATCTGAGCAGGAAGTCCGCGAAGATGGCTCTTTACGCTTAGTTCTTCAGCGTTGGAATGGATAACTCATCAACACCCACCACAAGTTCAAAGCTAGAGCCGAGCGATCGCACTGGCTTTGAACCAGAACTTGGCGGAGAATTACGACAAAATGCCTTATTTGTTGACGAAACTGTATGCATAGGCTGCGGACATTGCGCCCATGTTGCCCATAGCACGTTCTTTTTAGAAGAAGACTACGGACGAGCCAGAGTGATTGCCCAAAATGGGGATCAGGAAGAATTAGTACAAGAAGCGATCGATACCTGTCCCGTAGACTGTATCGCTTGGGTAAACTACAACGATATTAACAATCTCGAAGAAGCCAGAAAGCATCAAGTCATTAAAAACTTAGGAATTGTTGGAGACAGCGCATTTCTACAACGTACAAACAAAAAGTAGAAAAGATGCATATGAAGTACACCTTTTCTACTTTTTGACGAGACTACAGACTAGGCAATTGTGTGTAGCAGAATAGACTTAGTAACGACGACCGCCGCCGCCACCAGATGGGCGACCACCACCGCCTCTGTTACCACCACCAAAGGAGTCAGAGCTTTCACGAGGCTTAGCTTTGTTAACCTTAAGAGCGCGACCCATCCATTCGGCTTCGTCTAGTGCTTCAATGGCGGCGTCTTCTTCCTTTTCATCATTCATTTCAACGAAAGCAAAACCGCGTGGGCGACCTGACTCGCGATCAATAGGTAGATGGACGCGCGTGATTTTGCCATATTCAGCAAACACGGACTTCAAATCATCTTCTGTAACCTCATAAGAGAGATTACCAACATAAATAGACATAATACTTGCTTCAACAATCAGAGATGTGTAGAGATAGAGATTTCGGAAAGAAGCCTGTCACAGTAGAACAGAAGACAACTGTCAGTACTGAAAGCAGACATGCTATCAGTAAATACTCATCCGTTAACATTCTAGCGCAGTCACCTTAAATTAGTTGATTATCTTAAA
>JAYTWB010000143.1:0-2759 GCA_043743655.1 Cyanobacteriota bacterium
CTAGAGTTTCTAAATCGAGCGCATAAGGAAGACCGCCTTCCCATAGAGCTAGAAGCTTGTCAGGCAAAACCATAACTGAAGTGTTCGCCACGTTTTTAGAAGACTTACCAAAGCGTTGCCACCATGCGCCTGTGGGATGCATTCCATAATTGCCATAAATCAATTTATCAGCGCGTTCTTCTTCTAAATATCCTTCAGTTTGGACATAACGATAAGTTGCGCGTGCTTTTCCTGCGGCAAAATGCACAGCAAGAATTGCACCATCGCCATCAAACCAATGTCCGACTCGCACGCCGCCACGTTCTAATCGTCCAGGTCCATTTCGATAGAGTGAACCTTGCAGATTTTCAGGAATCTTACCAGAAATAGTCGAGAGGTGGGTAAGCGGAAACTCGGTCGCTGGTTTGGCGATCGCTTTAGCCCAAGATGGTGTTTTTTGAATAGTTGCAGTCATGATTTTATGTTGATAAGGTTTTGGTTATTGTGGTTGTCTCAGTTGGTCATCGCCGTGAAGTTTATCGCGATCGTAAGCAAAATTGCGCTTTTGGCTAAACGTAATAGGCGATCGCGGTTTAGTTTGGGGAAAGAACGTTAGCGATCCCCCAAATTCAAAAGCATCTGCACTAATTGGGATATGCCGCTACAGGAAGGGTTTGCATATTCAGGAAGTTTGTTTTGCTTAGCATTACGTTCAAGATTATTTGCTCTGATAATCGCCTCTTCCGTCTTTGGCTTCAGTCGATCTAGATAGTAGCAGATCGATTTATCGTAATTAGGAATATGCTGCTTTAAACGTTCTTTGGCTTTATCTCGCGAAATATTTGGATAGTGATCTTGAAAATGGATTAGATACCAAAACTCAATGCTAGGGTTTGTAATAGCTAGATTGACTTTCTGACTTTTAGCCTTTTGAACAGCTTGATGCCAGTTTACAGGATTATTTTCAATATGCTCGTCTCCATCAAAGACAGCCCAAGCTGAGTCTTCTTTTTCCCAAGTCTTGTCATGTTTTCTATCTTGTCTTTCTTCTAATACCTTATTAACCACACTAAGCGGATCGGTTCCATCATGAGGAAGCACATAAACCTGTACTGTGGTCAGTCGTAAATTTTGACGTATAGCATTGAAGTATTTTGGTTCTGTATGTTTTCCTTCGCAAGCGATCAAGATTTTCTTGCCAACTGTTTTAGTCGGGGCATTTCTTTTGAACGAAGGTTTAGCCATTGTTATCACCGCTTGGCATCAAGTCATCGTCATCAGATATAAATGGAACTGCCCCAAATCTTCCATCTAAATATGCTTTATCAATTGCAAGATCATTACGCACTTTAAAATCACTGAGAGGATATAACTCTGTACTTTGGTGAGGACGCTTCTGCGTAAACCATATCTGATCTCGCCGTAATAAATTATTTCTCTGTAAAGTATTATCATGACTAGTAAAAATGAGTTGAGCGCGATTAGGATTTGTTTTAGGATTCTGAAAGAGTTTTACAACCTCTCGAATTATATTTGGATGTATATTTGAGCCTAACTCATCAACTATCAATGGTAAATTCCCCTCAAGCATAAGTTGTATGTTGCAAGCCAAGCTGAGTAAATTTCTAGTACCTGTAGATTCTTCTTCAAATTTCCAAGAAAGTATTTCTCCCATCTCTGTCTTATGTAAAGCTAGGATATCTATTTTATTATCCTCAGATTTTTTAATTTGAATATCATATAACCCCGTATCGAATTCAAACAAAAGTTTTTTGCCACTCTCTAGCAGCCTAGAATATTCTGGACGCGAAGTCTGACTAAGACTCCATATTGCATTGATAAATTTATTATTGTATATGTCATTACTCCAAGTATTAGCCACAAAATTAGCCTGAAAACTTCCACCTACCCAGCGAGCAAAAGACTTAATTACTGCTATTTCTAGTTTCGAGAAAACGATTGTAAAAGGCTCACGCTCATGCAAATTTTCTTCAAGTTGAACATGCGAGCCTAAAAAATCTGAACCATTTTTCCAGTCAAACTTTTGATTTTCACTATTCCAAGTTCTAGAGTATAAGAGACGATCTCGTTTTGTAGAAACCAAGGAATATTCTAGCTTTTCTAAAATTATCCGATTACTATTCAAGACTAAAGAATAAATGTATATAGTTCCATCAATTACAATACGAAGCTTAAAACAACTTGGACTTTCCCTACTTTGTCGATCCAGCTTGAATGGGATTAATTCTGCTCCACGATCATAATTTCCTTCAGCTATAAACTTGAGTAGGTAATTAAGAGCTTTTAAGACATTACTTTTACCTGAAGCGTTAGCGCCAAAAATTGCGATTACTGGCAAAACATCAATATCCCAACCTTCAATGTGAAAAGGCTGAGCAATTTCATCATCCGACTTAACCCGACGGCGACTCTCACTATTACTGGGCTTGCCCTTACTTTTACTTGCCGCCACAGCACTGAGCGTTTCCGCGCCCTTAATCGAGCGAAAGTTTTCTACAGTGAAGTCTAATAGCATAATTTTTTACTCAAAATGCAAAATTACGTGAATTAGTCACGCAAATGATTATATTGTACAACTTTTATTCCACTTGCTCTTGTGGCTAGATATGTGAATATCTTTTGCAAGCGGCGATCGCTATTTGATGTTGAGGGAATATGCGATCACTGTTTATGGGCGTTGAGGGTGCGATCTCTGTTATGCAAAATTCGGAAGATGAGAATTGAGGCGATCGATTAGAAACCACGACTCACAGTAAAAG
>JAYTWB010000144.1:0-2730 GCA_043743655.1 Cyanobacteriota bacterium
GTTTGCCGCGTATTAGAATTGCCCAAATTATCATGGACTATATTGCCTATGGTTGGTCAGTAGAGGAGATCTGTCGTCAGCACCTTTACTTAACCCTAGCCGAAGCCCATGCAGCAATGGGTTATTACTTTGATCATCAAGAAGAAATTGACCAAGAAATCAGGCAGGAATTTCAGCAAGTACAAGAAAATATGGCTCAAGTCTTCAAGTCACCTTTCTACATTCGTATGAAAGCTAAAGGACTGCTGTAAATGGCTATTGCTCTGTACATGGATGTTCATGTTCCTCAAGCGATTACCGAGCAGTTGCGTCGCCGAGGCATAGACGTATTGACAGCATTTGAGGATAGAACTACGGAGCTGCCTGACGATCAGCTTTTAGTGAGAGTGACGCAGCTTAACCGTGTTCTCTTTACCCAAGATATTCGCTTTAGGGTTTTAGCCGAAACTTGGCAGACAGAAGACAAAAACTTTTCTGGATTAATTTTTGGTCATCAACTTGGAGGTACGATTGGTCAATTTGTTAAAGATTTAGAATTAATTGCGAAGGCTTCCGAACCTGCTGAGTGGGTAAACGCAGTTGATTACATCCCGTTCAAGTGAGAGACAAACACATAACACTGTGTTGGAGCCGAATTCTTAAAAGTGATCTGTAAAAGTTAAATATCATCTGATGCCGCTCAATTAAGTTCCTGTACCACTAAATCTAAAAAATATTTCTATGCTAAAGAACAGAGTGCATAAAAAAAGGTGCAAAAGTAGGCAGGGATGGGTTTGGCAGGAAATAACAACAAGACCAATTGACAATTTGGCATGTATTTAACATTCTGATGTTAGAAGTAGCAAGTCTATGAATAGGACAATGCTAGAAATGATTTTAACTAGATTGACAGAAAGCATCTCTCAAACTATAGTCGCAAACTTTGTGGATTAATTCCTGCTTTTAGCGCTGTCAAAACACCGATCGCTTCCCAATAATTCTCGACTTGAATACCATTTAAACCCAACATTTCAGGGGTAACATTAAGCGCTGTTTGATTTTCTTTGACAAAAATAGTTGGTGCATAAGGGTTAAGGGAAAGTAAACATGCACCACCACAAGCGCTGTAAGGCGTGACGATCGCACTAACATTTTCAGCCGTAAAATCATCTCTACGCAAAAGATCGCGTGAAGTAATGATTTTTGGAGCGCGGCTCAGACCGACTAGCACGCATGGCAAAAATGTATAGCCTAACTCCTCAGCCGCCGCACGAGGCGACACACTCGGATCGAGAGCAAGTGGTTGCAGCGCGGGCGCATGGGCGCAAGGTATTCCAAATTCACGCACGATCGCATGACTAATTACGGCTTCAGCTCCTGCCAGAGCGTCAACTCCTTTGCCTTGTCGATAGTTTTGCAGCGCCTCGCTATCAGTATCATCAGAAAATCGGGCGACAACAGCGATCGCTTCTACCTTAGAGACTTTAATTAACTTCTGAGCCGCTCTCAGCAGACTATTAAGATTAGCGATCGTTCCCCATGTCGCGCCAGAATCTCCTGATCGCAGTTCCACGCCGAGCGGCTGATCAGTAACGAGAATATCCGTAATATTCAAACCTAATGTTGCCTGTGCAGCCGCGATCGCTTGACGATGACGAACTTCTAAATCTGGCTCGATCCCACGATCAAGGATTACGCCAATTCGATTCGAGCGCACAGGACGCAATCCCCAGTCTCCCTTTGCCATGCGATCTAGCGCGTAACCTTCCACATACAAAACATTTGGCATCGACCAATATAAACTCGCGCCGTTTAAGACATTGGGATGCGTGATCACGTTATCAGCGATTGAGGCGATCGCTCTCGCCACTGGCAAAGCATCTCCCGCATAGCCACCAATCGCCGCATTAATGCCCGTTGGCACAAGTAATAACACATTGAAACTCATGAGCCTAAATAAGCCTCTAGAACTCTAGGATCAGTCTGAATTTCGGCAGGAGAACCATCAGCGAGATTGTGACCTTCGGCTAAGACCCAAACGCGATCGCACAAAGACATAATCACATCCATATTGTGTTCGATAATCAAAAAGCTCATCCCCTCTTGATTCCATTTCTGGATATAGTTGCAAATCTCCTCAATCAAGGCAGGATTTACGCCTGCGGCAGGTTCATCTAGCAAAATCAATTTGGGGTCAGTCATCAAAGCGCGAGCTATTTCTAATAACTTGCGCTGTCCACCTGACAGACAACCTGCATAATCATCCGCCATCCTGATTAAGCCCACTGAATCGAGAATATGTTTCGCCTTCTCGCGGTTTTCACGTTCTTGAATTGTGATCTTATGGCTTTGAAACCAAGTATTCCAAAACTTCTCACCAACCTGTCCTTGTGCGGCTAGTAACATATTTTCTAGCACTGATAGCCGTGACAAGACACGAGGAACTTGGAAAGTACGAACCATGCCAAGTTTAGCGATCGCATAAGATGGCTTACCTTGAATCGGCATTCCATTAAACTGCACCGTTCCGCGATCGGGTTTCAGGAAATTGGATAGCAATCCGAAAAATGTAGTTTTTCCTGCACCATTAGGGCCAATTAGCCCTGTGATACTTCCCGTAGGCACTTCAATCTGAGCATTGCTGACAGCATGAATACCGCCAAAGGATTTAGAGATATTTTCAGCTTTGAGGATTGGCGCGAAGGACATAGAAAATTAGATTTTGGTTTAATTTAGAAAATTCTCATGAGC
>JAYTWB010000145.1:0-6983 GCA_043743655.1 Cyanobacteriota bacterium
CTTGACTCGCTCTCTGTGCAGACGAATCAAGCTTCTAGATTTGGCGATCGCTCTTAATCTGTGAACTAGCTAATCTTTAAAACTATTAGAGGCGAGATCAAGCGTCACTTGACGAAGCTGTAGATAATCCATTGGATCAACGGCAGTTTTACCATCGGGTTGAACTTCAAAATGCAAATGGGGACCAGTGCTACGTCCTGTCGTACCAACTTCGGCGATCGCAGTTCCCTTGCGAACTGTTTGACCTTTCGATACATATACCGAATTAGCATGAGCATAGAGGGTTACTGAGCCATCATCATGGCGCAACTCAACAATATTGCCATAACCGCCATCTGTCCATCCTGCATCGGTAACTACGCCATCGGCGGCGGCGAAAATAGGTGTGCCAGTGGGGGCAGCAAAATCTACACCTTTATGTAATTTCCTTTCGCCTGTGACTGGATGGATACGCCAGCCAAATCCAGAACTAATCACGCCTGTGACGGGTAAAACATACTTGGAGATGCTATTTAAGTCGATCGCGGCAATATTTGGAGGAAGTTGCATCGTCCAGCGACCTGGCTGCGTAGACTTGAGTCTTAAATCTTGGGGATTGAGCCTAACATCTGGCGAAAACTCAACTACCATTCTGGTTGTGTTGGCATCAACTTGTCCAACTCGCACTGCTTGCACACCACGCCCAACTCGCCGCCGCACTGTTGGACCTTGATAGACAATCCCGGGTAAGTCAATCACAATGCGGGTGGGATTATTGATTACTGTTCCTTTTGGCTCGATGTCATTTTTGAGCGAAAATTCAATTTTGCTATCAGTTAAGTCATATACAAAAGTTTCGAGACGGTTTGCATGGGCAGTGGGAGTGGCAATTGCCAGACTGCTAGTTAATCCACAAAGAATTAGTAAGGATAAGTGAGAAGTGATTTTTGGCATGAATAGTACTAGATATTTGGTGCAGAATATTGGGTGCTGTAGGACGGTGGAGAGCAGGCTACAAGCAGTACAAAAATGCACAATAAGCTCTGGGATCAGACTTGTAGGGGATGCTGATAATGCTTTGGAAGTTGTTTAAAATTCTGTGTGACGAGAACGAGTGAGATTCTACATCAATTTCGAGAACATATGACAAATCGCGATCGCCTAGCTATGCAATTTTTATGATGCGTTGCTTCATACTTTTTGGGTTTTGATTCATCCGATACGGTATAAATATCTTCAAGATAAGTGAGACACTACAGCGATTGCTATAGTATCGATACAGGTTATCGATTAGAGTCCCGCATGATCAAACGAATTGCTCTGTTAGTTGTTTTTGCAGCCATGTCTACGGTTGCGCCGATCGCCAATCCTATGCTTGCTGCCCAATCTGCCAAGCCTACGCCAGCAGAATTGTCAAATATCGTGTTTGCACTAGATAACGCGGCAAGTAAACAGGATATCGAAGCGGTGATGAAGTACTATGCTCCGACTTTTAATCATTCAGATGGGCTGAACCGCGATCGCTACAAGCAGAGCTTGCGTGAATTTTGGCAGCGTTATAAAAATGTTAGCTATCGCACCGAAATCTCGAAATGGGAGAAACAAGGTGACTTGATCACGGCGGAAACGGTGACGATGGTGCAGGGTTTGAAGGGTGTTGAGAATGATAACTTTAAGTTAGATGCTAGGTTGATTTCGACCCAAACTTACAAAAATGTGAATGGTCAGTTACAGGTTGTGTCACAGAAAATTTTGGCTGAGCAATCTTCGCTGAGTTCTGGCGACACGCCCCCGCCCGTAAAGCTAAAACTGCCTGAGCTAATTGGCGTTGGTCGTCAATATGTCCTTGATGCGATCGTGACCGAGCCACTTGGCAATAATCTCTTGCTAGGAGCGGCAATCGAGGAGGCTGTCGAGAGCAAAAATCTTTTGAACGAAAGTACGATTAATTTGCGTCCTCTGCGAGCAGGAGGGCTTTTTAAGATTGGTCAAGCACCATTTAGTTCAGGCGATCGCTGGATATCTGTCGTCTTGGTGCGCGAGTCAGGGATTACGATTACCAGTCAGCGCTTACGAGTTAGCAAAGAATTTACAGGCAATCAATATACGCCTCTACCTGAGCCAGATACAACTCCAAGTCGGATTCCGCCGCGACCTAATAGCGAGCAAACGCTCTAACGCAAAAAAGCACCCAAAGGGTGCTTTTTTTTGCTGTTGATTTTCTAGTTCACTCTTTTTACGGTAAGGCTATAAGCACCTTTGCCTGTGCGATCAAAGGTATTCACGATCGCGCGATATGTTCCTGTTAAAGGTAACTCAATCGTCATGCTTGCTTGCTTGCGACTAGGTAAACCGTTATTCTCTTTTACAACCTGACTATTGGGCGCAAATAAGACTAAATAGGGATGAAAATCAGGGCTGGTGAGATCAAGTTGAACGACTTGTCCTGCCCGCCCATTGAATGTAAATGCATCAAATAAACTGCCATCTCTAGCTAGGACACGACTCTGTGTACCTAACATGCCATTTTTTTGTAACAGAATGTCGCGATCGCTTGTTGATGCCGCCGTAAAGTTATTGCTCAATAATCCTGAGAGCGTAAAAGAGCCTGTTTCACCAACCTCGTAAGAATTGGCATAAAGCGTATATATGCCCGTACTTGGCAAAGTGATCGCAAGTCGGGCATTTTTACCGCCACCGCCATCATCATCTTCGGCAATTTTGCGTCCCTTTTGATCAAATAGAACTAGATAGGGATCGATGCCACTTCCACGCATCTCGATTAATACTGATTGTCCTGCCTGACCTTGAAATCGATAAGCTTTGTAATAACTGCCATCGGGCAAAGTGTTGTCATTGGCATTGAGTACCGATGCGATCGCCTTACCATCTAGGGTGAGAGTGGTCGGACTAGCGATCGCATTGCTGGTGAGATTATTGGCGATCGCGCCTTGTTTGACTGAGGCAATAAATTGCTTGACTGTATCAGCCTCAATCGCCAGCCCAATCCCACTATTAGTTGAGTTTGTGGTAAAAATTGCGGTGTTCACACCCACCAATTCACCACGACTATTCAGCAATGGCCCGCCTGAATTTCCGGGGTTGAGCGCCGCATCAGTTTGTAATAACTTGCGATCGCGATCAATTCGACTAATGATACCTGTGGTTAGTGTCCCTGCAAAACGACCAAAGGGATTGCCGATCGCAAAAGCTCTCTGTCCGACCTGCACCGCGCCCGAAGTGGCAATCTGGATCGTTGGTAGATTTTCGGTCACGCCCTCTAACTTGATCATCGCCAGATCGGGATTGCGACTGCTAGCGATTACCACACCACGAAACTGGCGCTTGTCATTTAGAGTGACCGTGACCGTGGTTACGCCGCGCACCACATGAGCATTAGTCAAAATCAAGCCCTCAGGCTCAATGATCGAGCCACTACCGCTACCTCCTTGCGACTGGATCGATACGACCGCAGGACTAACTAATTTATAAACACGAATATTTGTATCTTCGTCTGATTGAGCATAGACGGCGGCTGGGGTAAGCAAAGGTGGAGCGATAGTGGCGATCGCCCCACTGCATGATAGGAGGCTCGATGCAGCAAAGCTTGCAAACCTTTTTTTTACTTTTTTGTTCATAAATTCTTTCGCCGTCCTGCTTAAAATGTTCTAAGACCCTCACCCCCCAGCCCCCTCTCCCCAAGGGAGAGGGGGAGAAAAACCAGAAAACTCTTGTTCCCTTCTCTCTTTGGGAGAGGGGCTAGGGGTGAGGGCAATCTTCGTTTCGCGTAACATCAGTTGATAATCACCATTATAAGAGAGGGATAAATCCTAGTTTTTGAACAATCTGTTGTCCTTGTGGCGAGAGTGCAAACTCAATAAATTGTTTAGCCGCAGGACTGGTTGTCTTTTTTGCGCCTAAAAACAAACTACGGCTAATCGGATATTTACCCGCTTTTACCGCCAAGACATCAGTCGGATTCATGCCATCGATTGCCACAATTCTGACAATTTCTTGTTTCTCAACCTGAGCAACTGTGGCATAGCTGATACCACTATTACCCATTTCTCTTAAGATCGCTGTTGTTTCATCTTGGGGCCAAGTGATGAAGTTAGGACTATCGGGCGCAAAATTTTGACCGAGCAGAACTATGTCTAGAAATGCTTCCCTTGTGCCGCTGGTCGTAGCCCGATTAATTACTTTAATTGGTAAGTTAGTACCGCCAACCTGTGACCAATTGGTAATCTTGCCTTGATAGATATCGCGGACTTGATCTTTGGTTAAGTTACCTTTAAACGGATTGTTAATGCCAACAACAACGGCGATCGCATCTTTAGCGATCGGTACTAACTGGACACCCGATTGTGCTTCAGCAGATTTGAGAGGACGTGAACTTGCGGCGATCGATACAGTTCCATTAATCAGATTTTGTAAGCCTTGACTAGAACCACCTGGTTTGCCATCAGGCAAGCCAAAGGTAGTGGGAATATTTGGATTGACTTGACTATAGGCATTACGCATCTCTTTGACCAACAAAACCATTGTCGTGCTGCCATCGATCTCCAAAACGTTTGGATTGGGTAAAGATGTATCGAGATTTAAGCCAGTTGAAGTTGGTGCATTGGTTGAATTTGTTGCGCTAGTTGGATTTGTTGTCGTTGATTGGGGTGATGATGATCCATTAGACGCTCCAGTAGAAGTTGGAGATTGTATTCCTGCTGTGGGTTTTGCCTGTTGCGAAAAGAACCAGTAGCCACCGCCAGCAATACCTGCTGTGACTAGCAATGATAAGACTAAAACTGTAGTTTCTTTGCTTTGCGACATAGTCTGAAGCTCCTAATGCTCTTAAATATCTGGTTTAACTTTAACCTGAATTTGACTGTCATCTACTTTCTGGCAACCTGCGATAAGATCAAACATGAGAAGTAGTAATCGTATGCGTGACGTGTTTCAAAAAATCCGATTTCAAGCAAACCAAATTTGGCGACATCAGGTAGTGGCGCTGCTTGCCAATCTTAAAGTGGCGATCGCTTTATTGTTACTGATTGCCCTATTTAGTATTCTCGGCACGGTGATCGAGCAAGGACAGCCCATCGATTTTTATCGCGAAAATTATCCTGAACATCCTGCATTATTTGGCTTTTTGACTTATCAAGTAATTTCTGCGATCGGATTAGATCAGGTCTATGGCAGTTGGTGGTTTCTTTCGCTGCTGATTTTGTTTGGGACGAGCCTCACCGCTTGTACCTTCAATCGTCAATTACCGATTCTCAAAGCTTCCAAACGTTGGTTTTACTACACCAAACCGCAAAGTTTTGCCAAGCTTCCTCTCGCGACAGAAATTGTCGGCGGCAATCTCGATCATCTAGCGCAGTCTTTGCAAACTAAAAACTATAGAGTTCATCGAGAAGGCGATCGCCTCTATGCGCGTAAAGGTCTAGTTGGCAGGATTGGACCGATTATTGTTCATGCCAGTATGTTACTGGTGCTAATCGGTTCGATCTGGGGTTCGCTGACAGGTTTTGTTGCCCAAGAGATGGTTCCTAGCGGTGATACTTTTCAAGTCAAAAATATTACTGAGTCAGGCGCTTGGTCGGCACGACAAGTTCCCAAAGACTGGTCGGTTAGAGTCAATCGCTTCTGGATAGATTATACAGCTAAAGGAAATATCGACCAGTTCTATTCTGATTTGTCAGTTCTTGATAAAGATGGGAAAGAAGTCGATCGCGAAACTATTCATGTCAATAAACCGCTGAAATACAAAGGTGTCAGCTTCTATCAAGCTAATTGGGATATCCACGCTGTAAGGTTTACGCTCAATAATAGTCCCATTTTGCAATTGCCAGTCAGTAAGTTGGAGTCGCAGACGGGTGGTCGTCAAGTTTGGGGAACATGGATTCCCACTAAGCCTGATTTAAGTGCAGGACTTACGTTAATTACACCCGACTTGCAAGGTACATTCTTGATTTATGACGAGCAGGGAAATCTGCTCACTACAGTTCGCACTAATGGAAGTGCGGAAGTGAATGGGATCACATTCACATTAAAAGAAGCGATCGGTAGTACGGGTCTACAAATCAAAGCTGATCCAGGGATTCCGCTTGTATATGCTGGATTTGGGCTATTGATGCTAGGTGTGATGATGAGCTATATTAGCCACTCACAAATATGGGCTTTGCAAGTTGGCGATCGCCTATATGTTGGTGGTAAAACTAATCGCGCTCAAGTTAGTTTTGAGTCCGAATTAATCGATGTTACGAATACACTCGATAATCAAGTAACTGACAATCAGGCGATCTCTTCTAGAGTTACTGCCGCTTAGTAATGATGTCCTGCGCTTCGGGCGAGACATTATTATCAATCACTTTTATCTATCTATAAACATGTATAAAAGCTCTCAAGATTTTCCATTTACTGCTAACTTAGAAGCCAATTGGACTACCATCCGCCGAGAACTCGAACAACTAAGCGATCGCAGTTTTGTCGAATGGCCTGAGAAGCATTTGTATAAACATGGCTGGGATATATTTGGTCTTTATGCATTTGGGATGAAACTTGATAAAAACTGCCAACTTTGCCCCGAAACCACTCAACTAATTGAACAAATCCCTCATCTTGTCACCGCAGGTTTTTCTTCGCTCCAGGTCGGCACACATATTACGCCACATACTGGCTATCCAGATGGAGTATTGCGCTGTCATTTAGGATTGATTGGCTGCGATGGTTGCGCGTTGAGAGTCGGTGCAGAAACTCGCGGTTGGCAAGAGGGAAAAACTCTTGTATTTGATGATACGACTGAGCATGAAGCTTGGAATCGTGGCACTCAAACTAGAATTGTCCTACTTTTAGATTTTAAATATCCTCTAGATCGTCAAGATAGTGATTCTAATAACTTAGAAGATAAGAGTATTTGGGAATTGTTTAAAGGAGTACTTCCTTTTTTTAAGTAGCTAGGCATAATTAAAACCCAAAACCAGAGGTTGTTCCGCCCGCTACGCGGGCGG
>JAYTWB010000146.1:0-8239 GCA_043743655.1 Cyanobacteriota bacterium
TAAACAGTTCCTACAAATTAGTTCCTGCAAATTAGTTATGCCTAGCGATGTTATGCCACAAGATGAAAACTTTCTGAGCTTTGATGAAATTTTTGAAGAGCTAAATTATCGCCAAGCCCAAAGAACATTGCGAGATATTGTGGCAAACCTAGATTTGTCAGAACGAGAACGCCGTGGACTAGAAGAGGAACTGGAAGAACTTCAGCAGATGCTGGATAAAATGGAGCGTCAAGTCCTCCAAATAGCTGTGTTTGGCATGGTGGGGCGTGGCAAATCATCGGTACTAAATGCGCTCATGGGTGGTCAAGTATTTGAGACTGGTCCCTTGCATGGTGTAACCACCAGTCGCCAAGCCGCCGAGTGGCAAATATCGCGAGAGGCGATGCAAACTAATCGCGATCGCACAATTCTTAGGGCATCATTTCAAGGCAGGGGTGAAGCTAGAATCGAACTAATCGATACTCCCGGAATCGACGAAGTTGATGGCGAAGGGAGAGCCGAACTAGCGAAGCGAATCGCGCAGCAAGCGGATTTAATTTTGTTTGTGGTGGCAGGAGATATTACAAAAGTTGAATATGATGCGCTTTCAGAACTGAGAGGAGCTAGCAAACCAATTTTGTTAGTATTTAACAAAATTGACCAATATCCTCCCGAAGATCGTCTAGCAATTTATGCCAAAATCTGCGATGAGCGAGTGCGCGAATTATTAACTAAAGACGAAATCGTCATGACGGCTGCCTCACCTCTGGTGGCAAAAGCAATCCGTCAGTCTGATGGATCATTTGCAGCGGAGCTAGTCTCAGGCAAGCCCCAAGTCGAAGACTTAAAACTAAAAATCCTTGAAGTACTTGATCGCGAGGGTAAATCTTTAATTGCTCTGAATACGATGCTGTTTGCCGATATCGTGCAAGAACGCGTGGTACAGCGCAAAATGTTTGTGCGCGATCGCCAAGCCAATCGCGTGATTTGGAATTGTGTAATTACTCAAGCGATCGCGATCGCCGTCAATCCATTTACCGTAATCGATGTGATGACTAGCGCCATTATCGATGTCTCAATGATCGTGGCGTTATCTAAGCTTTACGGACTTAACATGAGTAATCGCGGCGCTATTGCGTTGATGCAAAAAATCGCGATCGGCATGGGCGGCATCGGTGCAAGTGAATTTCTTGCCACATTTGGGTTAAGCTCGCTCAAAGGCTTGCTTGGTATTGCTGCACCTGTGACAGGCGGATTAACGCTGGGTGGTTATGTATCGATTGCGATCGCCCAAGCAGGTGTGGCAGGATTCTCGACCTATGCCCTCGGACTCGTCACAAAGGAATATCTCGCCAATGGCGCATCATGGGGAGCTGATGGACCTAAAGCGGTTGTTAAGCGTATCTTGGAGACCATCGACGAAGATTCGATCTTGGCAAGAATCAAAGACGAACTCCGCGCCAAAATCGATCTCCGCCGCCTGAGAAAGATATAGCGGCAATATCGCACTATAGAACCGCAATATAGATGAGATGGACATTCGCTGCTAGACTAGCAAAAGAAAATTTTTTAACGCTTAGCATAAGTACTGGATCAATGCCTCAAGACACCATTGCCACTGTTTCGACTGCTGTACCCAATATCACCACAAGCGAAGCCCTAACTGTATATGAAGATATGGTTTTAGGACGTACTTTTGAAGACAAGTGCGCGGAGATGTATTATCGCGGCAAAATGTTTGGGTTTGTGCATCTTTATAATGGTCAAGAAGCCGTGGCAAGTGGCGTGATCAAGGCGATGCGCCCTGATGACTATGTGTGTAGTACCTATCGTGACCATGTTCACGCGCTCAGTGCAGGTGTCACCGCTAATGAAGTGATGGCAGAGCTTTTTGGGAAAGAGACTGGATGCAGTAAGGGTCGTGGCGGCTCAATGCATATTTTTTCAGCCAAGAATAACTTTTTGGGTGGATATGCTTTTGTTGCTGAGGGGATTCCTGTGGCGGCGGGCGCAGCATTTCAGTCAAAGTATCGCCGTGAAGCGATGGGTGATCCTAATGCTGATCAAGTTACAGCTTGCTTTTTTGGCGATGGTGCAAGCAATAACGGTCAGTTTTTTGAGACCTTAAATATGGCGGCTTTGTGGAAGTTGCCACTCATTTTTGTGATTGAAAATAATGATTGGGCGATTGGAATGAAACACAATCGGGCAACTTCAGATGTACGCATTCATAAGAAAGCTGAAGCTTTCGGAATACCTGGTTTTGAAGTTGATGGAATGGATGTGTTAGCGGTTCGCGAACGCGCCCAAGAAGCAGTCAGACGTGGTCGTGCAGGTGAGGGGCCAACAGTTTTGGAGTGTATGACTTATCGCTTTAGAGGTCACTCTCTGGCTGACCCTGATGAGTTACGCAGCAAGGAAGACAAGGACAAGTGGTTTGTGCGTGATCCGATCAAGTTATTTGCAAAGCGGGTTCTTGAACATGGATTAGTCACTGAGGGTGAGTTGAAGGCGATCGATAAAAAGATTCGTGACATCGTGGAAGAATGTGTGCGCTTTGCTGAAGAGTCTCCTGAGCCTGATCCTAAAGACTTGTTCCGCTATCAGTTTGCAGAAGACGAATAGAAACTAATTAAAAAACGAAGAAGTGAGTTGTGGCGCAAAGCGCTGCGACTCACTTCTTCGTTTTTATGCTAATGAGATGGGAGATCGCTATAGTTTGGAACGCAATATTTGCGATCGTTGCAAGTTGACATCATCCATGATTGCCTTAGAAAAATCACAATTGACTAATGTGGCTTGATCAAATGAGGCTTTAGTTAGGTCTGCATACTGAAATTTTGTGCCTGTGCTGGTTTGAGAAATATTAATTAGTAACTTAAACAAATAGAGGCTGCCAAAAATTTGTAATGGCGCGATCGCTAGGAATATGAGTAATGCGACAAAGCTATTAAATCTTAGTAATTGCGCGATCGCATTAAAAGCGCCTACAACTAATATCTTTGTGAATGTCGAGCCCCATAAACCTGAACTAAATGCTGTGATTAGAGAGATGGAAATCACTACAAAAATTCCTTTTGTCCCTGTAAAACTAATCGTGAATGCGATCGCAAAACTAACTGCAAATACCACGATCAAGACAATGGCGACCCAATAAACTATTTCTCGATTGACGATTGCTGTGCCGAATATAAAAGAAATTAGGAATGTGATCAATAAGATCATTGCAATCATCGCTGTACTTGCGACCATCAGCGCCATTACAAATAAGATGATGCTAGAGATTGCCGTTTGACGTTGACTTTTGCCAGCAAGCACATTGTCGAAGTTAGCAGATTTAAGTTGAGCGCGACTAAAGTCACATCCGCGAATATCCGCGCCACTAAAGTCTGCACCGACTAAATTTCTGCCTTTAAAGGAGCGATCGCGCAAATCTTGGTTTGCAAAGTTAAGATTTTGACTCATAGAGTTAGTTCTTAAGGCAACTCAACTGAAGTTGGTTTAGAAATATGTGGCAGTCCCCAGCCCAGTTTTTCACGAAGAACCTGAAAAAATTCACCTTTTTGTAAGCGAATAAATCTTGCAGGATATTGCGATCGCGAAACTTCAACGCGATATTCAGGATAGACATAGCATCCTGCATTGCCATCGACCACTAATACCAAACGATGACTATTAGCAGGGGTAACGATCACTTTTTCAGTATTCGCAAATACTAATGCTCGTGAAGCCATCGAATGCGCGCAAATTGGTACAAGCTGGAATACAGGAATACCTGGCTCGATTACGGGTCCACCTGCGGAGAGAGCATAGGCGGTTGAGCCTGTGGGTGTCGAGATAATCACCCCATCGGCAGCAATATCAACAGGCAAATGACGACCAATCTGCACTTCAAAGTGACACATACTGGTCAAAGGCTCGCGGTGCAGTACCATTTCGTTTAGAGACAGGGCTTCCCATAGCAGCCCTCTATTGTCATGCACTCGCACCGTCATCATCGATCGCTGCTCGACTACATATTTGCCATCGACAACTTGGGCGATCGCCTCTTCCCAGTGAGTCAAATAGGTTTCTGTTAAAAAACCCATATGCCCTGTGTTGACAGTTAGTAATGGCAAACCAAGTGGGGCAATCTGGCGACAGGCTGACAGCACAGTGCCATCGCCACCGAGAGCCACGACAAACATGACATTGCGATCAAAGCCTGATGGCACTAGACTTTCGATCGGGGTATGACAAACGGGACTATCTGGCTTGCCATAGCCTAAAATACCGCCCTTTCCTGTCGCCAGAATGGTTTGAATACCACATTTTTCTAGCCACGAGCTTATATCTGACGCTACGCGCTCTGCTACGGGCTTTGCGTCATTGTAAATGATTCCGACCTTAGGCGCGTTCAATGACTACCTAGACTATTCAAAGATTATTCAAAAAGTTTGTATGTTTGGCAATTATATCGCGATCGCTAACATAAAACCCAGAAAAGAGGAGTGACACAAAGCACTGCTTCTCTTTTCTGGGTTTTGTATTTCTGGGTTTTATGCTTCTAGGTTTAAGAAAGCTTAGCCAAGCGATCGCTTTTAACTTCTTTGGCTTCTTTAGCTTCTTTATTTTGATTCCAGAGCAGCATTCCCAAAACGCCATCGAGCAGACCACCACCATGATCGCCCCCATTGACAGCGACATCTGGCACAACTCGCACATTGCGATCGCCGATTGTTTGCATCAGTTGCAAAGCCACATAGGAGTTGCCACCGAGGGCATCGACACCCGCGCGATAGGCATCAGCTTTAGCTTCACCCGTAACTCTGATGGCTTCAGCTTCGCCACTCGCCTCTTTGACTTTGGCATTGGCTTGCAGTTCGGCAATTCGCACACCTTGTTCTGCGGTTACGACATCTCTCTGGATATCGGCAAGGGAAGTCTCGCGGACTAATTCTTGGCGTTGAGTTTGAGAAATCCGTTGAACTTCGTAAGTCTTGCGCTGTTCTTCGGCAATTTTGCGATCGGTGAGCGTCTGCATCAGCGTCTCAGGTGGCTCAATCTGACCAAGTAAGGTGTCAACCGCTTGCACATCATAAGCTTGCATGGCTGCGCGAATAAAATCGGCAGCTTCAGCTTGGCGATCGCTCCGCGCGATCAAGAAATCTAAAACTGTATAAGCTTGGGCAGAGTTACGGAAGTAATTGCCAACAGTGGGGCGGAGAACATGATCGACCAGATTTTGCATTGAGCCAACGCGTGAAATCACTCTCGGTGCATCGAGCGCCCCGACATGAATAATTTGCGCTATTTCTAAATTAAAGGCGAATCCATCAATAGAGCGCACATTTAAGGCTCTGAGCTTAGCATCGTAGCCATGCTCTTCAGTGCGATCGCTAAAGTTCAACACGATATTAGTTGTGGGAACTAATTCCACTTTCATAATATGTGTATTTAATGGATGCTTGCCTGGATAGAGCGGCTCAATCCAGACCCCTTTATCGCCAACATTTACCAAATGTCCATGCGTGAACAGAGCGCCACTGACATCATCTTGAGAACCACCAACAAATGAGATGACTACACCGACATAGCCGATGGGTATCTCGGTCATTTTTACTTGTTCTATTTGAGCAAACCAAGGATTGATATTCCATGACCCTGACAAGATAACCTGCTCTTGCAAGCCGCGCCGACCGCCACCGTTGATAAACAACTGAGCGTTTTGGAAGTTGTCATGTTCAGGAATAACTGCACCCGCGATCGCTCCCGCCTCGATTGGGATGCCATCTAGAGCGGTGACAATCCCAACTTTTTCAGTCGCAACTGAATAGAGCTTTAGTTCGGCTGGAGACATTCCATTTGCAGTCGCGTTTGCCGAAGTGATAATCGTAAATAAAGCCGTGTTAATTCGATATGTCCCTGCGGTCATAATCCCTAGCTGCCGCCCTTTCTCTCCGCCAGCCAACAGAAATTCTCTAGAATTTTGAAAGTTATCGCAAGGTACAGTTTTACCAAGAATGCGATCAGGCGGAATCGATTTACCATCGTTGGCAATAATCAGTCCAATCTCGCCTTGCGGAATCACAACTACGGCTTCTTTACGAATGCTGTATTGCCACGGATAATAACTAAAATGCCAACCAGGAGCGAGAGTGTCGGCTTGATATCCAGCTTCTCCGTTGAGCGCAACTAACTGCCCAGGTGGTAAATCGCCACGCAATGAGAACTTCTTCACCACGATGCCCACTTCGCGTTCGCCGACCACAATCAATCCTAATATCCAACCCAGTTGCGGCAAAAAGATAAATACGACGACAACACCACCAATTATCCATACCCAAAGTGGCAAGTTAAGGTCGCCTACTTGCATCGCCAGCACAGGCTGCGCTCGCATTATGACGATCTCTTTTTGATCAACTTTTTGAGAGGTTTGCTGAGCCGTCATGGGCAAGGTCGCAACTGCGCTGAGCATTGCGATCGCTGCTCCTGAAATAAGCGATCGCTGCCAAAGTTTTTTCATAGATATATCCTGATTGTAAAGCTGCTGCTAATCTAGCACAGAAGTAATAGAAGGTAACATTAGTGCGATGGACTTTGCCCATCGTACTAATGTTAGCCTTTAGAGATTTACAAATAGAAATCTACAAACTATCAGGATCAATCCCTAATTCAAGTAACTTATTTGTTAATTTGAGCGATCGCTGTTCAGCAACAAATTTACCTTGCTCAGCTGCAGACTTAGCTTGTTCAGCCGCAAATTTGGCTTCAGCTAACTCACTTTGACTATCTAGTCTCTGACCTGTAGTTAGGTCAATAAAGCGCATTGCGCCATCTTGCTGTCGCCGCAACTCTAGCCCCAATACTTCAGAGAAGACTGATAAATCTTCTGATTCTATCTTTGATGGAATTGGTAGATATACACCTTGCACTAAGCGAAATCCTTGCAATGATGGTTTAAGATAATCAGCGGTCGGGTCATATTGAAAATATTCTTTAACTCCCAAATACGCATATAGCCCTTTTTTTATACCTTGATCTTCACTGACTGTACTTTTTGAAGTGACTTCCAAAACAAAGTCTGGGACTTTCTGGTTTTCTTTCCATAGCTTATAAGAAAGACGTTTTTTCTTCTCAACACCAAATACGACAAAAACATCTGGCGCAACCACTGCCTTCGGATTTCCTTGTTCGTAATAAATAAACAAGTTACCTGAGATATAGATATCATTACGAGCTTGAAAATGCAGACTTAATGCTTCAACGCCATAGATTAGATAATCTCTTGCTGCATCGCTCTCTGCCATCGGTAAACCATCGCTACTAGGATATTCAAGATCGGGAAGGACATATGTGAGGGAAGTTGTCGTCATAGAAACTCCTAAAGCTCAACGCAATATGTTCAATACATTACCAGATTAGCATAGAGGAGATTAGAGTGAGTTCCAGCGCTCGGCTGCCGAGGCGATCGCTTGATTGCTAGTTTTCTCTTTAAGCATCGCCAGTTGTAACTCCTCATAAATGATTTTGCGGAGCTTCTCAATATCTTTGGCAGGAGGAATCAATACTTCAGATTGAGAGAGTTGCGAGGCACTAATTACTCTAGCGCGGTCAAGTAACGGTGCATCTTTAGCGGCTTCCGTGAAATAGCGATCGCTAGAGCTTTTAATGGTCGAAGGCAAGAGATTCTCAATTTTTGTAAATGCTAATTGATTTTCAGCATTGGTTAAATACAGCGCAAATTTTACAGCCAGAGCCTGATTTGTGGATGTAGTTGGCACTGCGACATTCATTACCGCCGCACTCTTTTTACCCGTTGCACCTGTGATTTGAGAACCGACATCAGTGACTTTGGCGATCTCTGGCGCGTTCTGAGCCACTGTTTGCAAGAACTGAGGACCAGTCAATAAGATCGCCAATTCACCCGCTTGATAGAGTTCTACAGCTTTGCGATGTCCTTCTGTCAAGATTTCGCGAGGAATCAATTGCTTCTCAAATAGGTTAACCCAATAGTCAAATGCGGCTTTGCCAGTAGCATCGTTAAAGGCAGCTTTGCCATTGACATCAATCAGCTTCATTCCCATCTGCACCATCGCTTCTAGAACTTGCCCGCCATCCATAGTTAGCAAAAAAGCATATTTACCAGTTTTAGCCTTAATCTGTTCGGCAACCTTTGTGAGCTCTTCAAAGGTTTTGGGTGGTTTCGCAGGGTCTAAACCAGCTTTTTCAAAGAGCGCGCGATTGTAAATTGTGATGTCAGTGGCGACATACCACGGCA
>JAYTWB010000147.1:0-7329 GCA_043743655.1 Cyanobacteriota bacterium
TAGTACCCGCTTGATTTCTAACTGGGCTTGGCTTAGGCTCATTTCGCGGTTGATATTGATAGTTGTTATTATTTTGATTAGAGCTATTTTGATTAGAACTATTTGGATAAAGAGGATTTACTCTGTTGCCAGTATTGCTATTTGGATTGCTAGCTGCGTTACCGACAGGATTTGCACCCGAAGGATTAGGAGCAACAGCACCTAGATTTATAGCTCCACTTGATAATTGTTTATATCCTTCTTGGAGCAATATATGAACTAAGTTCAATTCACTCAGTAAACCAATTCGTTCTAGTGCTTGGTTGAGATCGTTATACTGAATTTTAGCAACTTCTTGAATAGCCTGTTCATAATTTATATCTTTAGAAGAACTTAAATATTTTTTGGCAATATCTGATTGTGGTAAAAATTTTTGGTTTCTCTTCATCAAACGTTTGCCTAAAAGCTTCAGAATCGCTGAGTATTCAGTCCGCTCTCGTTCTTGAGACAGGACATTGTAAGCAGGATTAACTAACTTAGATAGATATTGAGTAGCGACTTGCTTCTCTGTATCCGTGCGTCCATGAATGTCAGGATGTAAGCATTTGGCGATCATCAGATAGCGTCTACGCACATGGGAAGCTTCGGCTGTAAGTGGTAAGCCTAGTACAGCATAGTAATCGTTAAAGTCGTATTGACCGATGCCACGATCTATACGAAATGTCCTCGGATTTTCCACTATCTAACCTCAGCGCTTCGCTACCCAAACAGAAAATTTTAGATTTTCAAAAATTCTAAACCAGATAGGTAATAATAACCTACTCATTAACAGCTTACCCATTATTGCTACGAGTGCGATCGCAATAATCACATATTTATCGTGATTTTTTTGTCCAAGTGACTAGACTTAGCTCGCTAAAACTTGTTTTGCAGTCTGAATTTGATCGGCGCTAAAACCTGCTTCATTGAGAAAATTTAAGAACTCAGGGCTGCGATATCTTGCATCGACACCGATCGCCTCACGAAATATGGTTTTTGCTTTAGGGCGATCGCCCGCTGTCCATTGCGCGATCGCCAGAGCAACAAAGGGATGCGGATTACTAGGTTCTAGCTCGATCGCTTTTTGAGCATAGGCGATCGCGAGATCGTATTGTTTTAGGCGTTGATAGGCAAGACTGAGATTGTAGTGGGCGATCTCGTTATCCACTTTGAGAAGGGCAGCCCAACTATGTAAAACAACAGCTTGTGATAGATCGCCGCGCACGAGATACACGATTCCGAGGGCATTAAACGCTTGTAACGATGTGGGCGATCGATAGATTGCTTCCCAAAGTGATGCGGCGGCGGCTTCGTCTTTTTTGGCGAGGTGCTGTGTCCAGCCGAGGATAATCCGTCCATCAAGATTTTCAGGATCGAGATTGATCGATTTCTGCAAAGCCGCGATCGCTTCATCTAGTCGCTCTTGCTTGCGATAACTAAGTCCTAGCTGTCGATATTCATCAGCGGCGCGTTGATCATCGCGTTGATCATTTGCCTGCGGATTAGCCGCGATCGCAGGCGATATATCTATGAGGCTAATTAAGGAGCTAATTAATAGCAGCAGTAAATTTAACACGCTGGAGATTTTTAAATGACCCTAAAAGTATAGAGGCGCTTTGCGCCCCTACACTTTTAGGGTTTATATACTTTCAAGGATCAATTACTAGCAGAAAGCTGGCGATAAGCTCTAGAAACCATTTGGTCATTTACAAATGTGGCATTCATGCTTAAATCTGGGCTGCTCCAGCTGATGATCACCGCGCGATCGCCAAATTTACGATCAATTCCTAAGGGTTTACCTTCACTGCCTAAAATGCTTGCCACTTGGTCATACCGCATTCCTCGACCTAGACAGACATAGTTTTTGAGTGAGACCGCAGGATTGCCACAACGGTACTGCACATTGGTAATGTTGCTGTCGTGGTGTTGTTTTGGCAGTAGGGCAAGATTGAATGTCGGACCCGCGAGGGACTCAATCAGCCACAGAGCCGCGATCGCTAACACTCCTAAAATCAACACATCCTCAATCACCGATCGCACTAAATTACGTTGATGACGGCGTTTGATTTGTTGAGATTTTTCTTTTGTCCAAGTTTCCCAAGGAAAAGTGTCAACCCATTGGATTGTGTCATTAAACTTAGCGATCGCTGTAGTGCGGACAGCCTCTAATGCACCTCTAGGATCACGAATCGTAATGCGGCTAGTAGTGCGTGCTGCGGCTAAAGTTTTGGGATCAGCTAGCCAACCGCGAAAGCGGCGAACTAGGTTGCCAGCTTTAAATTTGCCTTTAGTAAGAGCTCGCTCTCCAGCATTCCGAACAAGCGGTTGCTGCTGCTCCCGAGCAAGGGCATTAGTCGGTAAAGGCGAAGGAGCCGCGATTAATGGAATATCACGTCCCTGTGCTAGAACTGGTACGTCGTCCCCAATTAGATAAAATTCCCATTCAATTCGCTGCACACCAATCAATTGCAATCTATTAAAATATCGATCAATATTTTGCGTAAATTCGTTGAGGCGATCACGATCTGAGTCAGATGCAATCAGAGTAAAAGCAATGGATAGAACTTGCTGCTCAAACTTAAATTCTGTTTGTTCAGCCGCTACTAAGTCCATATAATCGGAAGCAAGACTGGTTAAAACATGTTGGAGTTTTTGCCAAGCTTGTCTATCTTCAAGATTTAATCGCACTGCTTTCATGATTTATCCTCATCTGAGACCCTAACTAGGGCTTTGGCAACTTTTTTGAATATTTCTTAAATATTTTGTTGCTTTGTTTGTGACAAGGTTGATGTTACCCAAACTCACCCAATTTTTTAACAAGATCACCAAAATCGAGAAAGTATAGCTGTCACCAAGTGTATTAGGACATAAAACCCAAGAAAAGAATGGCGACGCTTTGCGCCGCCATTCTTTTCTTGGGTAAAGCGGGGAAACAGACCAAAAAACGCTATAGATTCAATGTGCTGGGCAAATCAGGGAATGCTTCGGCAACAGCAGGATATACGATCTGACCATTTTGAATATTTAACCCCTTTGCTAAAGCGCGATCGCGTCCTAGCGCATCTAAACCCAAATCAGCCAAAGCACAAGTATAAGGAAGTGTGGCATTGACCAAAGCTTGAGTCGCCGTCCAGGGAACCGCTCCTGGCATATTGGGGACACCATAATGCAAAACTCCTTCTTCTTCATAAATAGGCGCAGTATGTGAAGTCGGTCGCACGGTTTCGATACAGCCGCCTTGATCGACTGCCACATCGATAATCACTGAATGCGATCGCATTTTTCGTACCAGTTCGCGTTTGACCAAAGTCGGTGCGCGTCTGCCCGTGATTAGCACAGCGCCAATCACCAGATCAGCCGCACTAACTGCCTCCGTTATATTATTTGCCGTGCTGTATAAAAGTTGTGCGCGTGAACCAAATAGCGATTCCAACTCACCAAGTCGCTGGAGATTGACATCTAAAATTGTCACCTGTGCGCCTAACCCGATCGCCATTCTCGCGGCTTCAGTCCCCACGACACCGCCACCTAGTACAACCACATGCCCCGATCGCACCCCCGGGATACCACCTAGCAAGACCCCACTACCACCCTGTTGCTTGGTGAGATAATGCGCTCCAAACTGAACTGATAAACGCCCCGCAATGATGCTCATCGGCACGAGCAAAGGTAATTGATGATTGTCAGTTTGCACAGTTTCGTAGGCGATGCAAGTTGCGCCTGATTTGATTAAGGCTTCAGTCAATTGGCGATCGGCGGCGAGATGTAGATAAGTAAACAAAATTAATTGTGGATGCAATAACTCATACTCACTTGGCAAAGGCTCCTTGACCTTGACCACCATTTCTTGGGCGTAGACTTCTTGCGGCGTTGCCACAATTTTTGCACCTGCTTGGATATATTCATGATCACTAAATCCAGAGCCAGTCCCCGCATTTGTCTCCACAAAAACTTGATGCGATCGCGCCGTCAATGTCGCTACGCCCGCAGGTGTAAGCCCCACCCGAAACTCCAGATTTTTAATTTCCTTTGGTACGCCAATCTTCACTATTGTTTCTCCTCAAAAAAAGTCAATAACTTATCTACACCAACACGTCTAAATCAACATGTTTACATTAAGATTTACGCGATCGCGATCGCCATAAAGCTTCTATCAACAAATTTACATTAACTGGTTTACTAATGTAGTCATCCATGCCTGCCGACAAACAACTTAAGCGATCGCTATCCATGGCATTGGATGTCATCGCAATAATATAAGGACGTTGCGCCATATCTATATTTTTGACAATATACTGAGTAGCCTCGATTCCATCCATCTCAGGCATTTGCACATCCATCAAAATCACATCATATTCACGGTCTTGCAGTGCCGTCAAAACTTTTAAGCCATTACTAGCAATATCAACTTCGTAGCCTAATCGGATCAAAATTTTGCAGGCAACTTTTTGATTGACAATATTATCCTCAGCCAAAAGAATATTTAAAGGTAACTTCTGCCCTAAGTTTTGATCGAAAGCTGGTTTATTCTTATCTACAAAAACATCGTGTTCATCTGGAATTTTAGCTTTACGCACCTCTAAACAAACTGTAAATTGAAAAATACTGCCAACACCATATCGGCTACTTACAGTAATTTCACTGCCCATCATTTTCGTGATTTTTTGACTGATTGCTAAACCTAGACCAGTGCCTTGAACTTTAAATTTTGTTGCCCCCGCTTGCTCAAATGGTAAGAAAATAGATTCTAACTTATCTGACTCAATACCAACACCTGCATCTTCCACCTCAAAGTCAATTGCTATAAGACAATTTGCGGCTTCTGGTTCCCATTTCATCGACTTATTAGGATGAACTCTGAGTACAACAAAGTTATTTTTTTCAGTAAACTTAATCGCATTATTTAATAAGTTCAATAAAATTTGTTTTAGTCTCTTGCCATCTGCATGAACTACCTCGGGTAAATCTGGAGAAAACTGACAAACAAAATCAATATTTTTTTGATTAGCTTGAACCTGAATGATTGAGACTAAATCTTTAAGAAGTTCAGACAAATATATGTCTTGGAGATGAATCTCCATTTTCCCAGATTCAATTCTAGAGATGTCAAGAATATCATCAATTAAGTTTAGTAGATGCGATCCTGATCGATAAATTGTTCTTACATCTAATTTCTCTGATAAATCTAGATTTTTAGACTCTTGCAAAACTTGAATCAAGCCTAAAATAGCATTGAGTGGAGTTCTCAACTCATGGCTCATATTAGAAAGAAATTCAGTTTTTGTCTGATTTGCCTCTTCTGCAAATTTCTTAGCATCAACTAGAGCAATATTTTGTGTTTCTAAAATTACGGCATTTTTGTTAAGGTTCGATCTGCTTTTTTGGAGCTGAATTGATTTGTCAATCAATTTTGTTGTTGACTTTTGTAAATTAGCGATCGCGTCTTGTTTCTCAGATAATATGGCGATTAAACTTAGAGTCATTACCACAATAACAACAACAAAAGATTGCAATGAAATTAGTGAATAATTAAAATTTCGATTGGCAAATGCTCCCACCCCTCTTACAGTGCCAGAAACAGCAATCATCGTGATAATGACAATTAGATTTGTTGCTCCAAACTTTCCAAATCGTGTCGCAGACCATACAAGACAAGGAATTAATACATACTCTAATGCGTACTCTTGATAAAAAGAAATAAAACTAATGCCAAGTACAATCACAATTAAAGCGATCGCTTCAGCAAGTTTCCATGGACTAATTGGTTGTGATTGGGTCTTATGATTGTCAGGTAAATTATCTCTAACAGTATTGAAATATAGTTTGTACCAACTAAAAATTGCTGGAGTAAATATGCATATTCCTGCAACATTAGAAACCCACCATGTTAGCCAAACATTACCAAACATTGACCAAGTTATTTTGCCACCTAACCATAAGCAAATCACTCCAGATGTAGCACTGATTACAGGTGCGAGAATACCTGTAAAAGCTAAGAATTGATAAACATCATTCAATCTTCGGAAAGGATTTCTACTCTTAATTGTCCTACGCAATAAGTAGTTCCCCACCCCTGTGCCGATGGTTGTGCCGATCGCAATTCCTAAAACTTGTAAGATTGAGATGATCGCCGTGTACCAACTTTCAGCATTAAAAAATGCCCAGATATTGGCGAGAAATGCACCAATTAAAACTCCTGGTAAAATCTGGAACCCAAAAATTAGAACTGCCGCCGATGCAAATCCGTCAGGCGGCCAAACAGGTGTAACAGCTTGAGGGGTACTAACTATGTGACGCGAAAGCTCGGCAATGCCATAGTAAACTAGCGCCAGCATTACAATTGTAACAATGCGCGGAAATAGTTTTAGGCGTTGCTGTGAGAGAACAAACATTTTTCCCGTGCCTATTTAATAGAGATCACAAATTAAATAATCTGTAATCTACTATCTTAAGCTCATGACAGCGAACTTTTAAAGAGTGATTGCTTTAACTATTTTTAAAAGTATCCTTTAAAACCGTACGAGCTGCTAATTGACTTCTAGTCGAAGACAATATTTCGGCTTCGCGCCGCAACCGCGCTGCTGTATCACAAGTTTCGAGTAATGACTGCTGCTCTAGACTTGCACCTTGGAAGTTACTCGCAATCCAGTAAGACAGTTCGATTGGACTACGCGGAATTTTTGGTAACTCAATTTCTTGATCGGTGAGCTTTTGAGAGAGGCGGATCACATCATTGAGCAACTCTCGTACTTCGGTGGCGAGTAAATATGGCGTGTCGCTAATAGTTTCGTCTTCAATCCATTCCACTAAACCAACCCGATACGGAGTTTCGCGGACATATTCTAAAACTCGAAAGCGCTGTTGTCCTGTGGTTAATATCTTGAAGCGGTCATCTGGCATCCGATGATACTGCACGATTTGAGCAACACAGCCGATATTTGCAGGCTTGCCCGTTTCTGAGTCCCACATCACTACCCCAAAACAGCGATCGCTCTCTAAGACTGTATTAATCATCATCCGATAGCGATATTCAAAAATATGCAGGGGAAGTGACTGTCCGGGGAACAATACCAATTCGGGTAAGGGGAACAGAGGCAATTCTCGAACTGAAATCGATGATGATGTCATTGTTGGTAAACTTAATTGCTAAACTTGGCACTGGTTAAGACTCTCTCCCTAGTTTAGCTGATCGGCAATGGTAGCAGTAGATTACCCGCCACACTCCTTATAAGAATTCTTGAGGGTTTTCTTCGTCACGAACCCGAAAACGAAACCTTGCTTGCTGGATACATGGACGTATCTGCTCATATA
>JAYTWB010000148.1:0-3579 GCA_043743655.1 Cyanobacteriota bacterium
CAAGGCAATAATTTTCTTCATGATTTTTAGATTTCCCAAAAAGTAAATAGCAAAAACTTTATACCCAAAACATTGATCTCAATTCCCTGATGCGATCAATTAACCAAACTTAGTATTGCCAATCTATGAACTGATTGACTAGACACTTATTGATCAATATACCCGAATAGAACATCGATCAATCCACTTGATAACAATTGAAATAACCGATATGCGATTATTTCAATTGTTAATGAAGAGCGAACTTAATGAAAAGCGAACTTCTAGAACGTAAATGTCGTTCTCAAAGCTCCAATTGTGATTGTGTCACTGCTGGCGGTATTACCAGGAGCAAAGACAAACACTAGCCCAGGCGTGATACTGATGTTTTTGGTGATGGGATAGCGATAAAACAACTCAAGATTGGTCGTGGTCGCAGGATTTCCACCAGTCACGCCGCCCGTTCCACTGAGCAAACTGGGGAAGTTGATATTTCCACTCAGATTGCTGCTGGTGATGCTAGGTGGTTGCCCCACATAGAGACCAAACAAATCGCCTTCCTTGAACATGTCGATCAAGTTGGCATAGGTGATCCAGTTAATCGTATTCACATTGCCAGAAAACCCAGCATTCTGAATATTGGAATTGGTGAAACCAAGCCAACCACCGACATTGAGCTTGTTGGTCGCTCGCCAAGCAAGCGATCCACCAAAGGCATTGGTGTTAAACTTCGAGGCGGCATTGGTCGGAAAAGTGATGCCAAGGAAATTGTCGCCAACTGCACTGCCGAGCGTACCGTTGTTGGTGTAAGAATTGAGGTAATAGAAAGCCGTATCAACGCGATCGAAGATATTTGCAGCTAGCTGTACGCCAATCGAAGTTGCTCCTCCAAACAAACCGCCATCACCAGAGGCAGAGTCAGGACTGCCTGCTGAGTAAACACCTTGCAGACTTACCCCTTTAGCAATCTGCCAGTCAAAGCCTACACCTGCTTGTCCAGCATTGAGGCTAATGATCGGGTTGCGTTGTGCAAATAGAGAGATTGCACCATTCCCTGCGCTTTCAATCCGATTTGCGCCACGAAATACGTTAACTGCATTTACCCCTCTAGGTCCCACAATAATCGCAAGGCGATCGCCTAGATAAAAGCGATAGTTGAGGTCAGTTAGGGTAAATGTATTGCCTGTATTGCCTTCATAGGCAAGGCGGGTAAAGCCATTGTTGAGCGCATTAAAACTTGTAGATGGCGCATCAGTGGAGATATTACCCGCTTGCAGACTGGTCAACAACAAACTGCGATCGGGGAACTGCGTTAATAAACTGAGTTGAACATTTGCGCCAAAACTGACATTTGTCGCAGGGTCTGCTGAAACAACGCCAGCAACTCTGGGAATATTGGCGTTGTTATTCAGTCTGCCTTGCAAACCAAAAATAGCTTGACCAAAAAGTTTGGTTGTAGTTGAAAACTGCTGCGCTTCGAGTTTAGTAGTTTTGGCATCAAGAGCATCGACACGACCGCGCAAAGTTGCTAACTCAGCCGCGAATTCTTCTTGCAGCTTTTGCAGTGTGGCGAGATCGTCTTTGCCGACTTTATCGGCTAAACCTGCGGAGATGATTTCGTTGATCTTGTCTAAACACGCATTTAAGCCAGCCGCAAACTCATAGCGACTCGTTGCTTGTCTACCACGAAATGTACTGTCTGGATAACCAGCAATACAACCGTAACGCTCTACTAAAGATTGCAAAGCCGTAAAAGCCCAGTCAGTAGGACGGACATCACTGAGTTGAGAAACTGAGCTAACACCTTCAGCTTTCTTAGTGGCAGGACTAGAAATTAAATCTTGATTAATTTGATAAATAATCGCTGATTCGCCAGTTTTTGGTTGAGATGCGTCTTGAGGACGCACAACCATTGGAGCGCTGCTGGTTGACTGAACTAAACTAGAATCACTCAGCTTGGGCTGAACAACTTGCGTCTCTGCATTAGCGCTGTTGCTGAGCAAAGTTGAGTATGAAAACAATGTACTGATTAACAGTAATTGACAGCCTTGTTTAGATCGTTGAAATTTTATAGACAACTGAAAAACTCCTTACACCAAAAAGAGATAAAAATGAATGTAATGTATCGTTGACATATGATAGGGCAAACTTCATGATTAAAAAAATAAAGACGGCATCATGCCGTCTTTATTTTTTTAATCATGAAATTTAAATTTGCTAAGGAATTAAAGGAATGATCGCGCTGCGAGTAAACTGCTCATAAGCTGACTCTAAATTAATTGGATATAGTCCTTTGAATTTGTAGTCCTTATAGAGATCAGGTACTTTAGCAAACTTCTCAAGAGCTTGCTCCTTAGTCAAGATTTGACCTTTCCATTCCAACGCTAGACGCTCTAAACCACTGAAATAGGCTTGTTGTGCTTGCAAACCAGTTACATCAGTTGCATCCCCATGTCCAGGTATGATTTTTGCCTCAGGGAAAGTTGCGATTAGGCGATATAGGCTGCCTTGCCATTGACGAATGTCGCTGTCACCTGTGTAAGGAATCCGCTTATTAAAAACCATATCGCCTGTGAATAGAACCTTCGCATCAGGAATATATGCAACCAGATCAGTTCCTGCCGAATGTCCATCCACGCGCTCGATGCGTACTTGGCGATCGCCTAACCATAGATCAGTTTGGCTATTGATGATTGTATTTGGCGGCGTAATTCCCGCCGTCTTATTTCTACCACTTTGGATATATTCACGAATTACGCCGCGCCCGATTACAGGAATATCGCGCTTAATGAAAACAGAATTTCCGCCCGTATGATCGGCGTGGTAATGCGTATTTAAAACATATTTAATTGGTTTATCTGTCAGAGACTTCACCGTTGAGATCATCAAGTCGGCAAGCTCAGGTGTTTGGAAAGGATCGATCACCAACACACTATCGCTGCCGATCACAATGCCACCATTGCAGATTGCCACCGCAGGACTCGCGGGTGGAAAATCAGTGCTAGCAATTAGGGCATAAACACCTTCAGCAACTCTTTGGAGTTGCAGCCCTGCATTTTGAAAACTAGCTGTTTTTGTGATCTCAGATTCTGTGGACTTATTTGGAGTTTGGTTTTGTGACTCTGCGGGCAACAAATCATGACCCAAGAGCATGACTGTCAAGGCAGCGATCGCAGCTAAGGCGATCGCTAGAAAGTACTTAACTTTTAGCTTTTTCAGCATTTTAATCCTCAGAGCTGGGTTCAAAGGTCTAGTTTAGTCTAAACCCAATTAATGTTCTAAAAAAGTAATGCCCTAAAAAAGAGGGTACGCGAAGCGCATCCTCTTTTTTAGGTATTTCTAAGTACTTTTAAGCTTTAATTTGGGTTTAGAGCTTAACTTCGATGTCTACACCAGCGGCTAGATCGAGCTTCATGAGCGCATCAATCGTTTTCGCGGATGGTTGATAAATGTCGATAATCCGACTGTGAGTACGAGTTTCAAAATGTTCGCGCGAGTCTTTGTCAACGTGAGGTGATCTAAGAACGCAATAGATACGGCGGCGAGTTGGCAGAGGAATAGGACCAACGGCGGCAGCATTTGTACGATTAGCAGTTTCGA
>JAYTWB010000149.1:0-2708 GCA_043743655.1 Cyanobacteriota bacterium
GTAAATAGTATGAAGGTGCTAACCATAGAACTTTGATATTTTTAGAAAGCACATGATTGCATAACCATCGAACTGCGGTGAATGTCTTACCTGCACCAGTAGGAAGTACTAGCATTCCACTAGCTGGTTTCTTTTTGCCGATTTGAAAAACTTTATTAAGCGCAGCAAATGCTTCAGTTTGATGAGCAAATGGAGTCTTTAGTAGGAAGTTCGAGTATAACTTCCTCTGTTTATCTAAGTTAATCGACTTGTACATATCTTTAGAAATATTGCATCTAGAATATTTTTATAAATGGATTTTTTGATCCAAGTTGTATGAACTCAATATAACTCATCCGTAAGCCTTGCATGAAAAAAAATTACGATTCCACTGATCGCACTCAATTCCCTAAAAACTCAAATAGTGATTACGAGCTAAGATTCTATTTTAATCAACCGTCAAGTTTTGCATAGCGATTAGATACTGATGATTTAGGCGCGATCGCTGTAAACCATTCAAATATAGACTATTTCCCCAGATCTAATACGTGCGATCGCCTCCTTAATTTTTGGCACTAGCGGCTTGAGGGTCTCTAAACGATTATTTGGTGCAGACAAAACAATCACAGCTAGATTCACTTTAGATAAATTTTGCTGTGCCGACAAGTTATTATCAATTGTGATAAAGATATCAAATTCAGTTGCAGCAAGACGCAATAACTCACCATTCTTTTTACTTGCCCATCCCTGCTCTGGCACGGTCAAAATCACACAACCATCAGCTATTTCTCTTTTGAGCTTTTTAGGCAAACACTCATCAAGCAGCACTTTCATAGTCATGGGATAGATAATATTTAATCGAATGATTGAGAAGCATTAACACCTTTTCCTTTTTAACCGTGGGGAAATCATCTAAGAACTCTTCCAGAGAATCACCAGCTTCCAGATAATCAAGTAAGGTTTTTACAGGAACTCTAGTTCCATTAAAAACTGGAATGCCAGAAAGAATTTCAGGATCGCTTATGACTAATTGATTTTTCATTTTGCTACCTCAACCTTATAGCTCTTACTTGGATTTTACAATATTGCTGTAATTTAGCGATCGCCTTTTTTAATCAATCGTCAAGTTTTGCAAAGCGATTAGATACTGACGATTTAGGCGATATTGCTGCAATTTAGCGATCGCATTGCAACTGTAACGATAGGCGATCGCTACGGAAAATCGATCGCATCAGAAATAACTTGCAAAATCTCCTCAAAACTAACTGGCTGATAGGCAAACACCAAATCTTCAGCACCATCATGTACATGATGTGGATAGGTTTCAATCTCAGGATGATGAGCCGCATTATCCCAACGCTTAATAAGCTTTCCATCATCTTGTTGCCAATGGAAACTATATTTGATCGCCTTTATCTGTTCCGATTGAATTTCAAAAAACTCAAACATTTCCAAAAGACTTCCATCTTTCAAAATGAGCCGATATCGCCACAAACTCTTATCCCCCTGTGCATCTTCCCTGATAATGCTAGACTCCATCACTACAGGACAAAAAGCTATTAACGCCTTGATCGAAGCCAAATAATCTTCAGCAGTCATTTCAATGCTTTCTCTAACTTGCTAATCTTAACCAAAAGATCTTTCCGTAGTTCACACAAACTAAACCACTCAAAAAGATCCATCTCATCCCCTAGCTGTCCAGATTCAAATTGTTCCTGAAATTGCAGAGAATTAAGTTGATGCACTCGCTCAAATTTACTGATATCGGCATCATAGATAGCTAATTTTTGCCGATGACGAGTTAACATCACATTTAGCAACTGCCCAAGAATACGATCTAATTCTGAGCGATCGCCACAATTTGCGTTAAGAAGTTCTAACTTCTCTAATGTATTCATAATCTATAAACACTAGACTTAATTCAGCATTTTACATCAAATCATTAGTATAGCGATCACTTGTTTTGATGTTTTGTTTGGGTTTGACGAGATGCGGGCGATGTTGCTAGACATCTTCAAAATCATCAGTATCTAATCCTTAACTACTTAATCGCTGCCCGTAAAGTTCCCAACTTTAAATCTTAACCACTCCAATCAGGAATCACCACCGCTTTTTGCGTAACAGGACTAAACCATCCTCTAACATATTCTTTGCTGTTATTTTGCACAAGCTTTTACTAATTTGATAACGATTATCATTATTAATATATAATTAAAACATCTTAGCGCCATATTGTCGCCTTCCTGTATGTCTATAGACCTGTTCCCTCGCAAACCTTTCGTGTCCATTGAGCAATTACAACAGCTCAAGGATTGGCTCTATGAAATATTGCAAATAGATCGTCATACGATCATCTCTATCAGCCAATTGCAATGTCAAGACTCAGGCTGTCCACCGATTCAGACCGCGATCGCAATTATGACCAGCCCCCATCGTGTAATTCGCATTCACAAAGCAGTTCCCGATATTACCTATGCCGATGTGGTGCAAGCGATCGCTAATCCTAGTTCTACCCGTTAATTTTGGATAAATCTATGAATACAAACTTCTCGCAAATTCCCGTCACCGTCTTAACAGGTTATCTTGGTGCAGGCAAAACTACTTTGCTCAATCGCATCCTCACCTATGAACATGGCAAAAAAGTCGCGGTCATCGTTAATGAATTTGGTGAAGTTGGCATCGATCATAAATTGGTGGTCAATGCGGATGAAGAAATCTTTGAGATGAAT
>JAYTWB010000150.1:0-1928 GCA_043743655.1 Cyanobacteriota bacterium
TGGCGCGAAGGTCTTTACCGACTGCCTCGATTTGATGCTCTGCTTCCTGACGGCGCATAGCGGTGAATCCTGGTTTGCCCGCTTGGTTTTCGAGGACAAACTCACGCGCAAACTGACCAGACTGAATCTCCGATAAGATTTTCTTCATTTCTGTCTTAGTCTGCTCATTGATCAAGCGAGGACCGCGTGTGTAATCACCATACTCGGCCGTGTTGGAGATGCTGTGGCGCATATTCGTCATGCCACCTTCCACGATCAAGTCTACGATCAGCTTGACTTCATGCATACATTCAAAATAAGCAAGTTCAGGCTGGTAGCCAGCTTCAACAAGTGTCTCAAAGCCTGCCTTAATCAGCGCACACAAGCCGCCGCAAAGTACAGCTTGTTCGCCAAATAGGTCAGTTTCCGTTTCTTCACGGAAAGTCGTTTCGAGAACGCCGCCGCGTGTACCGCCGATACCTTTGGCATATGCCATCGCGCGATCGCGAGCATGTCCAGTCGCATCTTGGTAAACAGCAAACAATGCGGGAACGCCTTGTCCTTGAGTATAAGTACGGCGCACCAAGTGTCCAGGTCCTTTAGGTGCAACCATGATCACATCGACATCCGCAGGAGGCACGACTTGAGCAAAGTGGATATTAAAGCCATGCGCAAAAGCTAGGGTATTTCCTGCTTTCAGGTTTGGCGCAATTTCAGTGGTATAGATTGCCTTTTGAGTTTCGTCAGGCAATAAGATCATGATCAGGTCAGCCGCCGCCGAAGCATCAGCAACAGTCTTGACAGTTAGCCCTTCAGATTCAGCTTTTTGCCATGAGGGACTGCCTTGATATAACCCCACGATGACATCCACGCCGCTTTCTTTGAGGTTGAGGGCGTGGGCGTGACCCTGAGAACCGTAGCCGATAATCGCGACTGTTTTACCCGCTAAAAATTCAAGATTTGCGTCCGTGTCGTAGTACATCCGAGCCATAGTGAGGTTATCTCCGAGACAAGTATTAAGTAAATTTAAGTGAAAGTTGGTTTGTAAGATTTATTGTCATTTGGCTTCAAACACTTCTTCCAGCTTAGCAAAAAACAGTCCCTCTAAAGAAATAAATTAGAAATGACTTAATTAGCGATCGCTTTATTTAGCCTATTGAAAGTAATGATATAAATTAGCGATCGCCTGATAAGTGCGATCGTTTGACAATACCTGCTTTTAAATCTTTGTGTCATAGTTTTTAAAGAACCCACTATAACTTTAATAAGATTTCAGGAAGTCACTATGATTGTTGAAACTAGCAGCGAATGTAGAAGCTTCTCCAATACATAAAGAATAAGTTCGGTTATTGCCATGCGTAAACAGATTAATGAATATATATCTCCTCTAGATGCTTTAGTAGCTTTGACTAAACAGTTGTATAGTTACGAGATCAAATATCAAACTGACTCAGCCGACTTTTTTGTGCAGTATCAGCAAGGCAAAACGGATGATGACGAAGATACGTTTGATTGGGCGAGTAATTACCGTCATTATCTATCTCTACGGCAGGAATTACAGAGCAAGTAGATCAACTTCTGGAAGCTTACCCTAGTATCTATGTAGAGAGTTACAACGCTACAATTCTATCTAATGAGCGGGCTAATCTCAAACTGTTTCTATTTCCGTAAGAATTCAAGAGGCTAAAAATATTGCTATTTACAATTTAGGATTTAATCTCAGATTAATTTCTTCTAGAATACGTTGCCCTCTTTGGTAAAGAAATCTTGTATAGTTATCGTCCCATACTCCAAAGTTAATCAGGTCATCAATTAAGTGTGTTTGCATTGCAACATTAATCTTGCTGTTCGATGTTGAAAACTTTTTCATGTAGACACTTGGAGCTTTAGCTCTAATTTCATTTTTATTGATATGCGCGTCTACGATAGTTATATTAAGTAGGACTTAC